>JAFLCR010000039.1 GCA_017302755.1 Alphaproteobacteria bacterium | reverse complement strand
CGCGGAAGCAGGGGGCGATCTGGAAATAGCGGTCGAAGCCGGAGACCATCAACAGCTGCTTGAATTGCTGCGGCGCCTGCGGCAGGGCATAGAACATGCCGGGATGCACGCGGGAGGGCACCAGGTAATCGCGCGCGCCTTCTGGGCTGGAGGCGGTGAGGATCGGCGTCTGGAATTCCATGAAGTTCTGCGCGATCATGCGGTTGCGGATGCTGGAGATCACGGCGGAACGGAGGATAATGTTCTTGTGCATCTCCTCGCGGCGCAGGTCGAGGAAGCGGTAGCGCAGGCGGGTTTCCTCCGGGAAGTCGCGCTCGGCGTTCACCTGCATGGGCAGCACGTCCGCGGCGGATTCGAGATGGAAAGTCTCGATGCGCACTTCGATCTCACCGGTGGCGAGTTCCTTGTTCACGGTTTCGGCGGAGCGGGCCACCACCTTGCCGGTGATGGTGATCACGCTTTCCACGCGCACGTTGGTGGCGGCATCGAACGGGCCTTCGCCGCTTTCAACGACCAGCTGCGTCAGCCCATAATGGTCACGCAGGTCAATGAACAGCAGCTCGCCGTGATCGCGCTTGCGGTGCACCCATCCGGAAAGGCGGACGGTCTGGCCGACATCCTTTTTCGTAAGCTGGTTGCAGGTATGAGAACGGTAGGCGTGCATCGCGGGCTTCCAAAAGCGGGTTTCTATGATAGAAGTGCGTTCATAAACCAAGTTTTTAGCGAGTGCAACCTAGCCCGATGACTGCTCCGGCCGCCCATTCCGCCGCCCCGCCGCCTTTCCTGACCAAGACCAAGGAATTGCAGGATTTCTGCGCCCGCGCGCTCAGCGACAACACCCCGGAGGGCGGCTTCGTGACGGTCGATACCGAATTTCACCGGGAAAAGAGTTATTACCCAAAGCTTTGCCTGGTGCAGATTGGTTCCGCACAGGAGGCGGTGCTGGTGGATCCGCTTGCCAAATCCATGGACCTTTCGGCGTTAAAGCCGCTCTTCACTGCCCCGGGTATCGTGAAGGTGTTTCACTCTGGCCGGCAGGATATTGAGATTTTTCTTCAGATGCTTGGCCTGATCCCCAACCCGCTGTTCGACACGCAGATCGCGGCGATGGTCTGCGGCTTCGGCGATTCGGTGTCCTATGAGAAGCTGGTGATCGCGCTCACCGGCGCCAGCGTGGACAAGCACCTGCGCGCCACGGACTGGACGAAACGCCCGCTTTCCCAGGCCCAGGCGGCCTATGCGCTGGGCGACGTCACCTATCTGCGCACCGTTTACAGCGCGCTGTCGCGCCGCATCGCCGACCAGAACCGTGAGGAATGGGTGGCCGAGGAAATGGCGGCGCTTTCCGACGAGGCCGGCTATCGTCAGAACCCGCGCGAGGTCTGGCGCCGCCTTCGGCTCAAGAACCGCAAGCCCCGTTTCCTGGCGATTCTGCGCGAACTCGCCGCCTGGCGCGAGGAAGAGGCTATGAAGCGCGACATCCCCCGCGGCCATGTGATCAAGGATGAAACCTTGATCGAAGTGGCGGCCTCCGCGCCCGCGACGCCGGAGGAACTGGCGGGCAACCGCAACCTCTCCGCCAAATGGGTGAAGACCCACGGCGACGCCGTGCTGGCCGCGATCGCCGCCGGCAAGGCGGTACCGCAGGAAGACTATCCCCGCATGCCTGCCCCGCCGCCGCTGCCTGAAGGGGTGGGCCCGCTGGTGGAGCTTCTGAAAGTGCTGCTCAAGCGCCAGAGCGAATTGCACCAGGTCGCGCCGCGCCTGATTGCGGATGCGGACGATCTCGAGAAAATGGCCGCCTTCGACGCGCCGGACGTGCAGGCGCTGTCAGGCTGGCGGTTTGATATTTTCGGCAAATATGCGCTGGAGCTGAAATCTGGAAAAGCTGCGCTGACGGCGCGTGGCTCGCAGATTGAGTTGATCCAGGTGGGTTGATTGAATTTAATCTATTGCCGAAGCGCTCGGACGAACTTGTAGGAAACTTGGTATAAGCGACCCGATTAAGTAGGATGTGCGCTTGCCGCGCTTGCAATAAGAAGGGGTTTTGCTGTTTATTTCAACGGCTGGAGAATAAAATAAAACATCAATAATTTCTGCTATTTTATCAGTATTTATAAAAAGAAATAAATCTGCTGCCGATGTCATCCAGGCAGATGTGTCCAAACCCCTGTGTTGATACTCTAAATATTTTACATCTCGGTTTAAATCGATATCAATTACCACATGCAGGAATTCGCCAATATGGCAGGTGCGAGACAATTTGCGTTCAGGCACGTCTTTCCCATTAAATCGAAGTGAAAACCCTTTTTTCCTTTCTTCGAGGGGTGTGTTGAGTGGCGCATAAGCAAGGTGCGATAAGGTTTCAAAATGACCTTTTTCTTCATCACAGGTTATTTCGATAATACTTTCTTTGTATTTTCCTGACGTGGGGCATGCGACTTCTTCAGCGATTTCTGCATTTGCCCTACTCATAAAGAGTGAATCCAGTAGAATCACACAAAGTAAAAAAACTGGTTTGATGTTTTGCATATTGGAACTTAAGCCGCTTTCCGCCGCCGCGTTTCCTTTACCATCACCTTGCGCACGATTCTGCCGTCCACCAACTGGTAGAGCGCCTTCAACTCCTTGCGGATCGGTTTCAGTGCTTTCAGGGAGAAGGCGCGGCTCAGGCGTTCGCGCATCTGCCAGAGGTCGCGCACGCGCAGCGCGTCGTCCGGCTGGTCGGTGGCGATGGCAATCACGAATTCACGGAAACGCTCCAGGCGCTTCAGCGTGTCCTGCGCGCGCAGCAGGCGTTTGGCCGAGAAGACTTTGGCGCCCTTATTTCCCACCGGCTCAGGCGGGGTGCGCTCAATGAAATCCTTGAGCAGGCGGATCGCCTCGGCCACCGTGCCGCCGATCTCGAACACCTTGTCCTCGCAGGCCGTGCGGCTGGCGGCCAGGGTCAGATTCTCCAGCGCCAGCAGGCGGAAGGTGGATTTTTCTTTGCCCTCGGCATCGACCAGATAGGTCTTGGCCGGGCACCAGAGTTCGGCGCGGCTGTAGCCGAGCGCCTTGGCCAGGCGGGCAAGGCTTTTGAAGATCTCGGTGCCGATCAGCCGTTCCTCGTCCGGGTGGACGATGTGCAGCACCAGCGTATCGCCCTCCAGCGACAGCTTGAGCCGGCCCTCGCCGATCAGGTGCCCCGACTTGCCGGCGGAGAAAAGATAGGCCAGCCGCGCGGCCAGCCCGATCGCGCGGGCGCATTCGTCCTTCTTGCCCTCGAAGGGGATGCCGGTCTGCTCGCGGAAATCCTCCTTCTTGTGGTGATGGCGGAAGAATACGGCCTTGCCGTAGAGGTCGATGTCGCGGTCGGTAAAAGATTTTTTCTTGGCGGCTGCGTCGCCGGGAAACAGCCTGGAAAGCAAGTCGGCGTCGATGGAGCGGTAGGCGATATATGCCTTGTGCTCGCGGTTCTGCGAGCCGATCCACGCATCCTCGCACACGGTGCAGGCGCGCTCGGCGAAGCTTTCCGAATCCGCGAAGCGGCTTACGATGGCGGGCTTCATCCATTGCCACAGCTCGCCGGCATAGGCGCGGGTTTCGGGGTCGGGCAGGGGCAGGTAGTCGCCCACCGGCGAGAGCAGCCGCGCTTCCAATGTTGAGAGCCGCTGCGAAAGTTGCACGAAGGCAGCGCGCTGCTGGACGCCGTTCATTTCCTTCGCCGGCTTGCCGAGATGGTTGACGATGATCCACCCGTCGCGCAGGCCGTGGGTGGAGATGACGGCGTAGCGGTGGTGGTTGGTTTTGCCGAGCATCAGCGCGATGTTCTTCAGGATCAGGCAGCTCTCTCGGGCCGTGGAGAGGCGCTTGCCGTCGAAGCCCATGCCGCGCAGGCGGTCCGGTGGTGTTTCGACGACGTTTTTCAGGAAGCGTACGAAATCGTCGATGCGGATGTGCTGGCTGTGCAGTGGCTGGGTGATGTGGTGCTGACGCTGATACACCTGGAAAATGTTACGTGCGCCGCCGCCCACGAAGTAGAGCCTTGCCTCCTTGTGCAGGCGCTCGAGCCACGGCACTTGGGATAGCTTGGCGGCGCAGATGCTGCGCGCCAGCTTGAGGTCGCCGCCCGATTCCACGCGCAGGCGGTTATAGCCGAGGTCGATGGAGGCCATGAAATCCGGTTTGATGACGCCGTTGCTTGCGCGCACGAATTCCGTGCTGCCGCCGCCGGAATCGACGATCAGCACCTCGCCCTGGCGGGCTCTAGGGTCGGCGAGCACGGCCAGCGCCGTGGCCCCGGCTTCCTCGATGCCCGTCAGGATGCGGTACGAAACGGGGATCTCGCGCTTGCCGTCTTCCGAGGTCAGGGTGTCGCCGATATTCGCACGCAGGCGTTCGACGAAATGCGCACCTTCCGCGCCTGCGTTGCGGGTGGCGGCGGTGAAGACGATGTCGATGATGTCCACGTTGTAGCGGCGGGCGAATTCGGTGAAGCGCCGCACGGCGTTCAGCGCGATGGCCTTGCCGGCGGTGTTGAGGCTTTCCAGCCCGTCATCGCCGCGTGCCAGGTTGGCGAGCGCCGAGAGCTTGAACACGATTTCGGAGGAAACGCCGTCCGAGATGATCAGGCTGAGCGTTCCCGATCCGACGTCGATCACCGCGATGCGGCGTGATTCGGTAATGATTGTTGTTGTTGTTTTTGTCATGCAGGCTGCGTGTAGCAAAGGTTTATGTCACCTTGATGACGCGGCGCAGCATACCCCATTCCGGCGCGGCAAGGCCAGCATTAAGGGCATGATAGCGGAAATCTCCAATAAATCGGGCGAAGCGGCGGTTATATTGGAGTAAAATGATGCGCTGCGGCGAAAGAGCGTTGCAAATTACACATGCAAATGGTGAAATCCGGCGATTCGTTAATCGCTTACCGGAGCTTTCCCATGATGAACATGAAAGGCGGCATGATGCCGCAGATGATGCCCCAGATGCAGATGATGCCCATGCCGATGATGAACGGCATGATGCCTCAGATGATGCCCATGATGGGCAACATGATGCCGATGATGATGCCCATGATGATGATGGGCATGACCTGCGAAATGACGTCCAAGGGCATGATGTGCACCATGACGCCGATGGGCGGCATGTCGATGGACATGATGAAGCAGTGCTGCGATCAGATGAACAGCATGATGAAAATGGGCATGCCCATGATGATGATGTGCGGCAACATGATGGTGTGCTGCATGATGCCCGAAGGCATGACGATGAAGAAAGAGATGGGCACCATGAAGAAGATGCCCATGATGATGAAGAAGAAATAAGCTTCTTCGTTTCACATGATATGAAAAGCCCCGCCACTCTGGCGGGGCTTTTTTATCTTCCGGAGTGTTTCTTCCGCCAATCCCACGGCGCTTCGAAACTGCCTGCCCAGATGCCGGCTTTGGCCATGTGTGCTTCGTCTTCGTCGTTGATGAAGCGTTTGTCATACTGCCGGTAGGCGAGGGCGTAGCCGGCGCGCACCATCGCGGCGTTGAGGTTTATTTCGCCCGCAGAGCAATAAGAAAGCCCACGCCCGTATTTGTCGGTGGACTCGTCGGTGCAGGTTATTTCCTGCCCAGCCACCAATTGCTCCAGGTAACGCTTCGCTTCTTGGCCGCAGGCCCATGTTCTCCCTTCGAGCCGGCAGGTTTGATGCAACTCTGGCGCATCCACGCCCTGCAGGCGGATGCGCTTGCCCTGCACGGTAAGCGTATCGCCGTCATGCACCGTGGTTTCACGCCCGCGTGCGGCAATCTGGGGGGTGAGTTCCTGGTAGACATAGCCACCCAGCATTGCCAGGGCGATGACAATGGCGGAAAAGCTGCGGCGGCGCAGCGCCGTATTCATGCTGCTGTGGACGCGGCGGGAAGAAATGCGTTTCATGCGCGGAAAATTCCACGAACGCCGCGTTGATGCAAGATGGGTTTAGCCCACGCTTTCCGCGTAGCTCATCACCAGGTACATCTCCGCCTTCTCATTGCCGAGATTGCGGTAGATGTGCGGCACATCGGCCTGGAAGACGATGGCGTCTTTTTTCTTCAGGCGGTGGCGTTCTTCGCCGACAATGATTTCCACTTCTCCGGCGGTGACGATCAGGTTCTCGATCGTGCCCATCGCATGCGCGTCGGCATGTTCCTCGGCGTTCGGGGCAAGGGTGAGTTCATAGAACTCCACGTTCCGCTCGCCATCGTGCGGGAAGAGGGCGCGCGAGGCGAAGCTGCCGTCGGCGGAGGTGAGGATCTTGGCTTTTTCCGCGCGCAGCACCACGCTGCTGGTGGGCGCGGTGTCGATGTTGAGCGCCGAGAAAGGCACGCCAAGCGCGCGGGCGACTTTCCAGAGCAGGCTGATCGTGGGGACGGATTTTCCCAGTTCGATCTGCCCGAGCATCGCGCGGCTCACGCCGGAGACTTTGGCGAGTTTTTCCAGCGACAGCCCATGCTTGGTGCGCAGGCGGCGCAGGTTGCGGCCGATGGATTGCGCGAGGGCATCCGGCCCCTTGCCATTACTCAGTTCTTCGTCATGGGGAAGTTCCTCCCCCACATCGTCATCTTGCATCTGGGAGGAGGGTCTGGCCATATACCGGAAAAATTAGAAGTTCTGCGCGACCTGAGGCAGCGGCGCGTAACCTTGCTGCGGCACCATGACCCAGACCGGATACCAGAAATACGCACCCTGCGCCACCGTCTCTGCTTCGGCGGGCTGGGTTTCCTCGCGGCGTTTCGCGTAGGCGTTGAAATCGATGATCTGGGCGGTCTTGGTCATGTCTGTCTCGCTTTGTCCAATATATTAGACACTGTATGCTATATTAGCCGAAATGGCAAGCGTGAGCGGATGGCGTCTCTAAACTTTCATATAAGTCAACAGCTACAGGAAAAACATACGCTTATGCGGACAAGCGCTGACGCTATTTCTTGATCTTCAACAGTTTCGGCTTCCAGAGCTTTTCGCCCTTTGCCGTTTTTTTCTGTCCTTTGCCCCGTCCGGACAGGGAGGGGTTATGCATGAAGTACTCATGGGCGCAGAAGGATTGGTCGTCGAAAGGCACGCGCGCATAGGTGCCGTCCGGCCCCAGCTCCCAGCTTTGCTGGGCGTCGCGGATATTGGCCATCATGATCTGCCCCATCACCTGCTCGTGGACGGTAGGGTTCTCAAGCGGCACCATCACTTCCACCCGCCAGTCCATGTTCCGGTGCATGAGGTCGGCGGAGGAGAGGTAGATTTTCGCTTCCGGCGAAGGCAGGCCGTGCCCGTCGCCGAAGCAATAGATGCGGGCATGCTCCAGAAAACGCCCGACGATGCTTTTCACGCGGATGTTATCGGAAAATCCCTTGATCCCTGGCCGTAGTCCGCAGACGCCGCGGATGATGAGGTCGATCGAGACGCCCGCCTGGCTCGCGGCATAAAGCGCGTCGATGGTTTCGGCATCGATCAGCGAATTGGCTTTCATCCATATCTGCGCCGGGCGGCCCGCCTTGGCATGGGCGATTTCATTCTCGATCAGCGTGAGCAACGTCTCACGCATCGAGAACGGCGCAAGCACCAGCTTCTCCAGATGGCGTGGCGGCGCATAACCGGTGAGGAAGTTGAAGATATAGGCGACGTCCTGTGCCAGCGCCGGGTCGCAGGTGAAGAAAGAGAGGTCGGTATAGACCCGCGCCGTGATGGGGTGGTAGTTGCCGGTGCCGAAATGCACGTAGGAGCGCATTTTTCCGTCCACACGCCGCACGACGAGCGAAATTTTCGCGTGCGTCTTCAGGTCAACGAAGCCGTAGACCACATGCACGCCCGCGCGTTCCATGTCGCGCGCCCATTTGATGTTGGCCTCCTCGTCGAAGCGGGCCTTCAGCTCGACGATGGCGGTGACGGATTTGCCTGCCTCCGCCGCTTCGATCAGCGCGCTCACGATGGGCGAGTTGTTGCTGGTGCGGTAGAGCGTCTGCTTGATGGCCACCACGTCCTTGTCGCGTGCGGCCTGGCGCAGGAATTGCACCACTACGTCGAAGCTTTCGTAAGGATGGTGGACGACGATGTCCTTGGCCTGGATGGCCGCGAAGCAGTCGCCGCCGAAATCGCTGATGCGCTCGGGGAAGCGTGCGGCGTGCGGCACGAATTTGAGGTCTGGCCTATCTACCTCGAACAGATCGCCGATGCCGGCTAGCCCTAGGATCCCGTCCACCTCCACCACGTCTTTTTCGCTCACCTTCATCTGCTCGGTCACGAATTGCAGCAGGTCGCGCGGCATGGCCGAATTCACCTTGAGGCGGATCACCACGCCCCGCCGCCGCCGGCGCAGCGCCGATTCGAAATAGCGCACCAGATCCTGCGCTTCCTCTTCGATATCGAGATCGCTGTCGCGGATAATGCGGATGATGCCGATCCCATCCATCATGAAATCCGGGAAGAGCGTGTCGAGGAACATCTCGATGATTTCCTCCATGCGCAGGAAGCGCACGGCGTCACCACCCGGCAGGCGCAATAGACGAGGAAGCTTGGGTGGCATGGGAACGATGGCAAAGAGCGCCTTGCCGTCCTTTTCGCGCAAGAGCTTGAGCACCACGGCAAGCCCCAGATTGGGCAGGAAGGGGAAGGGATGCGCCGGATCAACCGCGAGCGGGCTTAAGACCGGAAAAATATTTTCCAGGAAATGGGATTTCAGCCATTCCACGTCCTCGTCCGACAGTTCGCTGCGGCCGATGACGGCGATGCCTTCCTTGCGCAATTCCTTCTGGAGATGCAACCAGGTTTCCTGCTGCATCTGCATCAGGCGGCGGGCTTCGGTGGTGACACGCTCGAGCTGCTCGAGCGGGGTCAGCCCGTCCTGGCTTGGCGTGGAGATTCCGTGCAGCACCTGCTCCTTCAGGCCGGAAACCCGCACCATGAAGAATTCATCGAGATTCGTGGCCGAAATCGAAAGAAACCGCAGGCGCTCCAGCAGCGGATGATGCGTGTTCTCCGCTTCTTCCAGCACACGCGTGTTGAAGGCCAGCCAGGAGAGTTCACGGTTGATGAACCGGTCTGTCGGCTTGTCGAAATGAGAGGAGATGGCGTTCGAGTAGGTTTCAGGTAACATATAATGACTATATATGGCCGACTATAACCCGCAAATCACTTAAAAACAGGTAACATGAGTTCTTCCAGGCTTTTTCTGCTGCGCCACGCCAAAGCCGGACACCCCGGGGCTGCCGACGATCATGCCCGTCCCTTGACCGAGCGGGGAAAACGCGATGCAGCAAGGTTGGGGAGTTTTCTGAAAAACCAGTCTTTTGCTAAAGAGAAACCCTCTGTGCTTTGCTCTGATGCGGCCCGCACGCGCCAAACCTATGATGCGCTCTGTGAGGGGTTGGGCCAGGCGCTTTCCGTCTCCTATGATCCTCGCCTCTACCTCGCTGGCCCCAACGAAATCATCACATTGCTGCAGGGCCAGACGGCGCCGTCGCTGCTCGTGATCGGTCACAATCCCGGCATTCATCAATGCTGTTTGCTGCTTGCCGGTGCAGCGGACCCCGAATTGCTGAAAGATCTGCGCTTTCGTTTTCCCACGGCGGCGATGGCGGAATTTTCGCTAGGTGTTTCCTGGCGCGATCTGGAGCCCGGTGCGGTGAGGCTGGAAGCATTCCACCTTTCACACAGGGAAAGCGCGGAAGATTAGGGCATTTCGTCCATTGCCTCGCGCGCCAGCGGCACGGTAATTTCCCGCTTCATCGAAAGTGCATAGGCGTCGATGCGCGCCGCGGTTTTGGCGGCGGCGGCAAAGGAGCGTTCCATGCGCGGCATCAGATAAGCGATGACTTCCTGCGGCACGCGCAAGCCTCTGTCCTCGAAATGTTTCGCAAGCACGGCGGAAAGCAGCGCATCGTCGGGGGCGCTCATGCTGATGGCGGGCAGGGCAAGCAGGCGCGACCGCAGGTCGGGCAGGGTGATGTGCAATTCGGCAGGCGCTGCGCGTCCGACAAGCAGCAAAAATCCCTGATGTTCCCTGGCGCTGTTACAGAGATGAAACAGGCCTTTGCCGTCGGTTTCCCGCATCGTGTCATCAACTTTTTCCACGGCCAGCGCCTGTCCCCGGGTGAAGGCGGCGGCTTCCCGCTCGGCTTCCTCCGGCGCGATGATCCGTGCCTTGGCCCGTGCCGCCCAGATGCGCGCCAGATGGCTCTTTCCGCTGCCTTCCGGTCCGTAAAGATAAAGCCCGTAAACCGGCCATTCGGGCCAGGCCATGATCCAGGCATGCGCATCGCGATTGGCGTCGCCGATGATGAAATGCCGATCTTCCAGGCGCTCTTCCGGCGGCAGGTTAAGCCCGAGCTGGTGGATCATGGATGGTGGATCTGCTGCAGCTCGCTGCCATAAAGCGGGCTTTTCATGTAGCGCTTGATCGCGAAGCGGATCAGCACGCCGACCACTGCCGAAAGCGGCACGGCGACCAGCACGCCGACAATGCCAAGCAGCGCTCCGCCCGCGAGCATGCCGAAGATGATCCACACCGGATGCAGCCCCACGCGCTCGCCAACCAACTGCGGCGTGATGAAATTGCCCTCGATCACCTGGCCAGCGATGAAAATGGCCGCCACCACTCCGACGCCTGAGAGGTCGCCGAACTGGAACCACGCCGTGGCGAGCCCGACCGCGAAGCCGATGCCGAAGCCGACGAAGGGAATGAAGCACAGCACTCCGGTCAGCACGCCGATGGCAAGGCCGAAGTTAAGCCCGGCGAGCGTCAGCCCCAGGCCGTAATAGGCGGCGAGCAGCAGGCATACGTTCGTCTGGCCGCGGATGTAGCCGGCCAGCGTGCGGTCGATCTCGCGCGCCTGCTCGCGGATCGACGGGGCGTAGCTGCGCGGCAGCAGCTTGTCGGCGGAGGCGATGATGTTGTTCCAATCCTTCAGCATGTAGAAGGTCACGATCGGCGTGATGAACAGCAGTGACACCAGATTGACGAGGCTCGCACCGGATTTCGCCAGCCCTGCGAGCAGGGCGGTGGCGAAGGTGACGGCGCCGGTCGAAGCCTCGGTCAGCGATTCCTTGGCATGCTGCATATACTGAGGATCGAAGCGGGCGATCATCTCTTCCCAGCGCGGGAACCAGTTGGTGCGCACATGGTTGATGATGTCCGGCAGCTTGTTGATGAGCTCGATACTCTGGGTATACAGCATCGGCGAGATCAGGATGAGGATGCCCCCCGCGATGGCGAAGAAGCCGACACTCACCACCGCCGTCGCTCCGCCGCGCCCGAGCCAGCTGATGCGCGAAAGCCGGTCTACGACAGGGTGCAGGAAATACGCGACCAGAAGCCCGACCACGAACGGCAGCAAAATGACGCGGATGCCGTAGAGGAACAGCACGATCAGAGCGAGGATCGCCAGCAGAATCCAGAATCGCTTTTCAGGCGCCATCAGGAACCTCCCCGCAGAATCCAGTAGCCGCCCTCTTGCGCTTCAAGGCTCATCCCCTGTGCGGCGAGCAGGTTTTGCACGGCCTCCACCGGCTCGGAAAGCGTGATCAACAGGTCTGCCTGGCCGGGGGTGACCGCTTCCACCTGCACCTGCGCGATGCCGGGAATCCCGCGCAGCCGCGCGCGCAGGGAAGGCAGCGTCTCCGTCCCGTTGATGAGGGCAAGCACGCGCATCGGCTCGCCCGAGGGGGTGGCGTTTTCAGGGAGCGACGTTGTTACCGTCGCCTGCCAGGGTAGCGAAACCGGCGTTTTCAACTGGCCGATGCCCGAAAGCACGTGGGACGCGCCTTCCTGAAGCGCGTATTCGCCCGGGAATTCCTGCGGCGTCAGCAGGTCGGTCATGTCCGGCACCGAATAGACGCGCACCGAAAGATTCTCTCCCACACGCTCGGCTTCGGCGATAATGACGCGGTCGGCCTTCATGGCGGTTTTGAGCGCTTCCAGCTTCAGCTTATCGGCAGTGGCGGCGGCTTCACCGTCTATGAGTGCTACTTCCTCCATGGTTCCGGTGGGCAGCATCGTTTCCAGCGGCGCTTGCGCGGCAAAGGATTCCGAAAGCGCGGCTTTCCAGAGATTGGTGTCTTCCCACAGCAGCCAGGTGGTGCCGGAGCGCATCAGCGGCAGTAGCACCAGCTTGCCCGGCAGGGTGGGGGTCTGCGGCATGGCGACCGCACCGCCGCCGAAGATGCGTTGCAGCGCCGCCGGGTCAAAAGTTACGGCCAGCACGGCTTGGTAGGAGCCTCTCCCCGTGCTTTCCGACATCACCTGATAGCCGGAAGCGGCGTTCGCCGCCTGTTCGGCGGTCAGGGACGCCAGCACGTCCTCCGGCACGCCACGTGCCTTGCCCAGGCGGCGCAAGGCCTCGAGTTGGCCTTCCGCGACGGCGGTTTCCTTGGCTTTCAAGGGGCTTGTCCCCTGGGCCTTTACTTCCACACCACGAACGGTGAAAGGGGAGGTGTCCTGAGCCTGGGCAGGCAGCGCGAAAAGGAGAAGGCACGCAAGGGCTTTGACAGAGAAGGGGCTGGTGAATAGGGTGCGGAGGGCTTTCATAAGGGCGCGACGCTCTGGAAAAGCGCCACTATAGAAACAAATATCGGATGACGCTACCGCCATGACTGCTTCTTCACGCTACGCCGCCGCCGGGGTGGATATCGATGCCGGCAACGCCCTGGTCGAGCGCATCAAGCCGCTTGCCGCAGCCACCAAGCGCACCGGCAGCATGGGGAGCCTCGGTGGCTTCGGCGGACTCTTCGATCTGAAGGCGCTGGGCTATCAGGATCCCATCCTTGTCTCCTGTACCGACGGTGTGGGCACCAAATTGAAACTCGCGCAAGAATATAACACTCACGGAACAATAGGCATCGATCTTGTCGCCATGAGCGTCAACGACCTGGTGGTGCAGGGGGCGGAACCGTTATTCTTCCTCGATTACTTCGCTACCGGAAAACTCTCGGTCGATATTGCCGCAGACGTTGTTTCGGGGGTGGCGGAAGGCTGCAAACAGGCGGGTTGTAGCCTGCTTGGCGGAGAGACAGCCGAAATGCCGGGCATGTACGCCCCCGGTGAATATGACCTGGCGGGCTTCGCCGTGGGGGTGGTGGAGAGAGATCGTATCCTTCCCGGAACAGATCACATGCAAGAGGGAGACGTCCTCCTCGCCCTTGCCTCGACGGGGGTTCATTCCAACGGGTACTCCCTGGTGCGCAAAATTGTTAACGAGCAAAAGGTGAGTCCCGGCCAACCGTGCTCATTTGAGCCAAAAAAATCCTGGGCCGAGGTGCTGCTTGCACCGACGCGCATCTATGTTTCCGCATGTCTCGCGGCGACGAAGGAACCCTGGATTAAAGGTTTTTCGCACATCACGGGCGGGGGATTAACTGAAAATCTTCCTCGCGTGCTGCCTGATCATCTGGCCGCTGAAGTTGACGCGAAAGCCTGGGAGATGCCAAAACTCTTCTCCTGGCTCGCGGAGAAAGGGGACGTTTCTTATTCCGAAATGATCCGCACCTTCAACTGTGGCATCGGCATGGTGGTGGTGGTGGATAAAGCTTCCGCCGATACAGCCATCACCCTTCTCCAGAGCAAGGGGGAACAGGTATGGCGGATCGGCCAGCTAGTTGCCCGCAAGCCTGAAACTGCGGCGTTCCGAATTCTTAACGCGTCGAAATAATGCGTCTCGGAATCTTAATTTCAGGCCGCGGCACCAACATGGAATCGCTGGCGCACGCTTGCTCCTTTCCCGACTATCCCGCCGAAGCGGCGGTCGTGATCTCGAATAAGGCCGACGCGAAAGGGCTTGCCCGCGCCGCCGAGCATGG
>JAFLCR010000038.1 GCA_017302755.1 Alphaproteobacteria bacterium | reverse complement strand
TCTTCTCTTTGCTAGATGTTTGATCCGCGTCAATGCGCCATGCGCCAGCATGGCGGATACTGTTTCAGAATACCCAAGCTATTGCCGGGCGGAATGTAACCATCGCCACACACAGGATTTATGAAAGAAAAACGGCCGGAGATCCTTGTCATCAAAATCATTCAGCAATTTAAAACCCTTCGGGTTTCACAGGGCATCTCGCACGAAACCCTGGCGAAGAAAACCGGTGTTACCCGTCCCGCCATTAGTCACCTGGAAAACGGCAAGCGCAAGCCGTCGCTGCTCATGTCCCTGCGCCTCGCCGAGGCATTGAACACGGATCTGCCGGATATTATCCGCAGCGCGGAAGGAACGGAGCAGGCGGACTAGGTTATTCGTCGCTCATCTTGAGTGCGGCGATGAAGGCGCTCTGCGGAATCTCGACATTGCCGATCTGGCGCATCTTCTTCTTACCCTTCTTCTGCTTCTCCAGAAGCTTCCGCTTGCGGGTGATGTCGCCGCCATAGCATTTGGCGAGCACGTCCTTGCGCATGGCCTTCACGGTTTCGCGGGCGATGATCTTGCCGCCGATGGCCGCCTGCACCGCGATCTGGAACATCTGGCGGGGAATCAGATCCTTCAGCCGCACGCACAACGCCCGCCCGCGCGATTCCGCCAGCGTGCGGTGGACGATCATGGCGAGCGCGTCCACCGGGTCGTTGTTGACCAGGATGGTGAGTTTCACGAGGTCGCTTTGCTCGTAGCCGTGCATGGCATAGTCGAAGCTCGCATAGCCGCGCGAGCAGGATTTCAGGCGGTCGTAGAAATCGAACACCACCTCGTTGAGCGGCAGCTTGTAAACCACCATCGCGCGGTTGCCGACATAGGTGAGATCCTCCTGCACGCCGCGCTTCTCGGTGCAGAGGGCCAGCACGTTGCCGAGATACTCGTCCGGCACCATGATGGTAGCCTTGATCCACGGCTCTTCCATATGCTCGATATGGGTGGGGTCGGGCATTTCGGTGGGGTTGTGCAGCTCGCGCACCGCACCGTCGCGCATCTTGATCTTATAGACCACGCTCGGCGCGGTGGTGATGAGGTCAAGGTCGAATTCGCGTTCCAGGCGCTCCTGCACGATTTCCAGATGCAGCAGGCCCAGGAAGCCGCAGCGGAAGCCGAAGCCGAGCGCGGTGGAGGTTTCCGCCTCGTAATGGAAGCTCGCGTCGTTCAGGCGCAGTTTGCCGAGCGAATCGCGCAGATGCTCGAAATCCGAGGAGTCGGCGGGGTACAGCCCGCACCACACCACGGGAATGGAGGGTTTGAAGCCCGGCAGCGCCTCGGGGGTGGGGTTCCTTTCGTCGGTGACGGTATCGCCCACGTTGCAGTCCGCGACCTGCTTGATGGCGGCGGTGATAAAACCGACTTCGCCGGGGCCGAGCGAATCCACGTTCACCTTCTTCGGGTTGAATACGCCCACGCGCTCCACCTGATAGCTTGCGCCGGTGGACATCATGCGGATCTTCATGCCTTTGCTGATGCGCCCGTCGACAATGCGCAGCAGGATCATCACGCCCAGATAGGGGTCGTACCAGCTGTCGACCAGCATGGCCTTGAGTGTCTGGCTTTCATCGCCTTTCGGCGCGGGCAGGCGGGTGACGATGGCTTCCAGCACGTCGTCGATGCCCAACCCCGTCTTGGCCGAGATGGGCACGGCCTCGGAGGCGTCGATGCCGATCACGTCCTCGATCTGGGCCTTCACGCGCTCCGGCTCGGCGGCGGGGAGGTCGATTTTGTTGAGCACGGGCACGATCTCGTGGTTGGCGTCGATCGCCTGGTAGACGTTGGCGAGCGTCTGCGCCTCCACGCCCTGGCTTGCGTCCACCACCAGCAGCGAGCCTTCGCAGGCGGCGAGCGAGCGGCTTACCTCGTAGGCGAAGTCCACATGGCCCGGCGTGTCCATCAGGTTCAGCACATAGGGCTTGCCGTCCTTGCCACGGTAGTTCAGGCGCACGGTCTGCGCTTTGATGGTGATGCCACGTTCTTTCTCGATGTCCATGGAATCGAGGATCTGTTCGGTCATTTCGCGCGCCTCCAGCGCGCCGCAGCGCTCGATGAGCCGGTCGGCGAGGGTGGACTTGCCGTGGTCGATATGCGCGATGATGGAGAAATTGCGGATCTGCGAGAGTTCGGTCATGAAAAAAGCCAAGAGTGAGCGCGGGTTCCGCCGCGCGAGGGGGGACTATACAGAGCGTCCGCCCGATTGGCCAGAGGGCAGATGGAGCGCTTCCAGCACGCCGGAAGCCAGCCTGCCGAGCGCCCTGGCGGCATCGTCCAGATGGGAGCGGTATGGCCTTACTTCTTTAGGAAATACATGTGCATAGTCATATCTCCCAACATCCTGGCGGGCCTCGTTGAGGGCAAATAGAATCGCGTGCTTCAACGCCGCTTCTCCCGGCTGGCTCCCCGATTCCTGGTCCGGGCCCAGGTCAAAACCGCGGATGACTTCGTGGGTGCCGGTTTCCCTGGCATAGGCGCGTAGAACCTCCATGACATATTCTCCCATGGCGTCGACGGTGGCATCGATGGGCCGAGTCATAAATTGCTGGCCGTCTTCCTCGATGATCACGCCCCTTCCGTCGGGAGCGGACATCGTGCAGAGCATGACCGCATGCGCATGAATGCCCTCTGGCGTGGAGAGGTAATCCGGAGCATCGTCAAACGCCGCCTCCCGGCGAAGCAGGTCTTCCACCATGGCGATATGTTGAAGCATTTCTTCGCTGTGCCGCTCCTGGTGGCGCGTGGCGCAGGTTTCCACGTTCATTAGCACCGGGCCGAGGGTAATGCAGAGGAATTCCTCAAAATCCTTCCACTCGATTGGTGGGTTATGTAGCAGCAGGTTGAAGGTCATGCCGAAGATGCGGCCGTTGCGCACGATGTCGAACATCATTTCCGCCGTCTGGCGCATGCCGCGCGGGTTGAGCAGATCGCGGCCGGCGGTGAAGAGCGCCGTCCAGGCCACGCCGATATTCGTTTCCTGAAGGCCGCTGCGCTTATAGGAGATAAAATGCGATTCGAAGGCATAGCTGTGCAGGATTTCCGGTTCCAGCGCCACCATCATCATATAGGCGGCTGGATCGCGTTCCGCGAGCGCTTCGAAGGTGGAATGCAGCGCCTGGAGGGTAAAATTGCGCCATAGCGTGCCCACGGGCGAAAGCCGGCGCTGGTGGTGTGTCTGTCCCGGTCCCAGCGAGCTGAACTTGGTGAGATTGCTGTTGCCGTAATCGAGCAGGTATGGCAGCGGCTCGGTGACGTGCAACTCCCGCACCATGGCACGCATGGCGGGAATGGAGCATTGCCCGCATCGGGGGTCGTGCGGGGAGACATGGGTGAGCAGGCGCTCGATGTGCTGCATGTAGGTTTCCGACTCCTCGGCGTAGGAGTCGTGGCGGCGGCGGTAATAGTCAACGAAGCCGATATGTTCTTTCTGCGAAAGCGGCGGAGTAATGATGCCGTTTTTGAGGGCGCTGTGCAGCGTCTCATAGATGAGGTCATACAATGCGCGTTTGGAAAAGCGATGCTCGCGGTCGCCCATGTTCACGCGCAGGAGAATATCTTGGTTAAAGAGCCGGTTGCGATGGCTGACGATGAGCGCATCCACATCCTCCCGGGAGAGAATCTGAATGGGCGGGTTGAGGTAGGTGGCCGCAGTGACCATGGTGAAAGCTCGGAAAAACTGCCCCAAGCTTAAAAATTATGTATGACGGCGATGTGACAAGAACGTGATGATTTAGTGATTTACGCCGCCTTCACACTAATGCCGCCCCTGAGGCTCGCTCCAGTAGCCTTGCCGACTTCGGTGACGATGCGGCCTGCCGCGGCTTCGATTTCTGTCTCGGTGAGGGTGCGGTCGGCGGCGCGCAGCGTTACGGTGAGGGCCAGGGATTTTTTGCCTGGTTCCATACCGGGGCCGCTATAGGCATCGAAAATATCGACGCTTTCGAGCAGGGTCTTTTCTGCCGCTTTCACGGCTTTCACGATGTCTGCGGCCGCCACGTTTTCATCGACGATGAAGGCAAAATCGCGCGTCACGGCCTGGAAGTCGGAAACCACCAGCGGCGGGCGCGTCTTGGTGGCCTTCGCCTTGGCTTCGGGGATGCGGTCGAGGAACACCTCAAACGCTGCCATGGGCTGCTTCACGTCGAACGCCTTGGCGATCGCTGGGTGAATCTCACCGAACCAGCCGAGGATGATCTTGCCGCCCAGGCTGATCGTGCCGCTGCGGCCGGGATGATACCACGATGCGCCGCCTTGCGAGATCTGTACCTTCTCCGCCGGCAGACCGGCGAGGGCGAGCACGTCGAGCGCGTCGGCCTTCGCGTCGAATGCGTCCCAGGCGCGCGCGTCCTGGTGCGGCCCCTTGGCGGAGGCGTTGCCGCCGCGCAAGCCCGTCGCCACCCAGCGCTGGCCTTCGGGCGAGGTGTTCTCATACGCCGCGCCGACCTCGAAGAAAGAGAGGTCGCCCGCGCCGCGCGCGGCGTTCTTCGCCAGCGCGTCGATCAAATGCGGCAGGATGGAAGGGCGCATCGCGTCCAGATCGCTGCTGATGGGGTTGGCGAGGGTAAGCTCCTCAGAACCGCCGCCGAACAGCTTCGCCTTGTCGCTGGAGCAGAACGCCCAGGTGCAAAGCTCGGCCATGCCCTTATCCGCCAGCAGGCGGCGGACATTCGCGGTGCGGCGCTGGGCCGGGGTGAGCAGCTTCGTTGCCAGGCCTTTCGGGCGCGGCAGGGGCGTCGCGGGAATATGGTCGTAGCCGTGGATGCGGATGATTTCTTCCACCAGATCGGCCTGGCCTTCCATCTCACGCCGCCAGGAGGGCACGCGCACTTTCAGATGCGCGCCGTCGGTGGTGGCCGCGAAGCCGAGCAGGTGCAGGATTTCCATAGCCCGTTCGTGCGGCACGTCCACGCCGCCGAGCGTGGCGATGCGTTTCAGGTCAAACGTGATCGTGGGGCTGTGCGCGACAGGCGCGCCCGCGATCGTGAGCTTGCTCGCCTCGCCACCGCAGAGATCGAGGATCATCTTCGTGGCGAGTTCGGCGCCGTCTTCCAGGAAGGCGGGGTCGACACCGCGCTCGAAGCGGTGGCGGGCGTCGGAGTCGATGGCGAGTTCGCGGCCCGTGCGGGCGATCTGGCCGGGATCGAAATAGGCGACTTCGAGGAAGACGTTTTTCGTCGCTTCCGTGCAGCCGGTCAGCTTGCCGCCCATGATGCCGCCCAGCGATTGCACGCCTGCGCTATCGGAGATGAGCGTCATGCCCGCTTTCGCCGTGTATTCCTTGTCATTGAGCGCGAGCATGGTTTCGCCGCCGTCGGCGGGGTGGACGGTGAGGTTGCCTTTCAGCGTATCCGCATCGAACACATGCAGCGGGCGGCCAAGCGCGACCGTGAAATAATTAGTGATGTCCACCAGCGTGGAAATCGGGCGCAGGCCGATGGAGGCGAGGCGCTTCTTCAGCCACTCCGGGCTTTCGCCGTTCTTCACATTCTTGATATATCGGCCCACGAACATGGGGCAGTGCTTGTCCTTGAGCGTCACCGTGATGGGCGAGGCGAAGCTGCCTTCCACTTTTTCGATGTCGAGCGGCTTCAACGCACCGAGCTTTGCCGCCGCGAGGTCGCGCGCGATGCCGCGGATGGCGAGGCAGTCGCCGCGATTGGGGGTGATGGCGACATCGAACAGCACGTCGTCATAACCCATCGTCTTGGCGAAGGATTTGCCGATGGGCGCGTCGGCGGGCAGTTCCATGATGCCGTCATGATCTTCGGAAAGCCCGAGCTCACGGCCGGAGCAGAGCATTCCGTTGCTTTCCACGCCGCGAATTTTCGATTTCTTGATGACGAAGTTGCCGTTCGGAATTACCGCGCCTTCCTTGGCGAGCACCACCTTGATGCCCGCGCGCGCGTTGGGCGCGCCGCAGACGATATCGAGGATGCCCTCGCCGCTGTCCACTTTGCAGACACGGCGTTGGGGTGGGGCTGGGCGTCGAGGATCTGTGCGATGACGAAGGGGGCGAGTGCCTTGCCCTGGTCTTCGAGATTCTCCACCTCGATGCCGCTGGTGGTGAGCGCGTAGGCGATTGTCTCCACCGGCGCGGCGGTGTCGAGATATTCCTTGAGCCAGGAGAGGGTGAATTTCATAAGCCATTCCTTTTTTCGTCATTCCCCGAATTTCGCGCAGCGAAATTATAGGGGAATCCAGAAACCATTCCGACAGGCTGGATGGCCCTAGAATCCGCTATGCGGATTCGGGCCATGACGTTGTTTGTCATTGCGAGAGCCCTCCGATCAGCGACGGAATATCGAGCGCGCCGAAGCCATAATGGGTGAGCCAGCGGATGTCGTTGTCGAAGAAGGCGCGCAGATCGGGCATGCCGTATTTCAGCATGG
The DNA here is from genome assembly GCA_017302755.1 of Alphaproteobacteria bacterium. Lineage (GTDB taxonomy): Bacteria > Pseudomonadota > Alphaproteobacteria > Rickettsiales > JAFLCR01 > JAFLCR01. Next base: position 7,391 of record JAFLCR010000038.1, on the reverse strand, counting down.
CGAGGCGCTCCACGCCCATGCCGAAGGCGAAGCCCTGATGCTCCTCGGGGTCGAGCCCGCAGGCTTTCAGTACGTTCGGATGCACCATGCCGCAGCCGAGAATCTCCAGCCAGTCGCCGCCGTTGCCCAGTTTCAGCGTGCCGCCTTCGCGCGAGCAGCCGATGTCCATTTCCGCCGACGGCTCCGTGAACGGGAAGAAGCTGGCGCGGAAGCGCACCGGCAGATCGTCGATCTCGAAAAAGGTCTTCACGAATTCGATGAGGCAACCTTTGAGGTGGCCCATATGGATGTTCTTTTCGATCACCAGGCCTTCGATCTGGTGGAACATGGGCGTGTGGGTCATGTCCGAATCGCAGCGGAAGGTGCTGCCGGGGGCAAGCACGCGCAAGGGCGGCTTCTGTTTCTTCATCGCCCGCACCTGCACCGGCGAGGTATGGGTGCGAAGCAGCTTGCCGCCTTTGAGGTAGAACGTGTCGTGCATCGCCCGCGCGGGGTGGTCGGCGGGGAAGTTGAGGGCTTCGAAATTGTGGTAGTCGTCCTCGATGTCCGGCCCCTCGGCGACGGAGAAACCCATCTCGCCGAAAATGGCGACGGCTTCCTCGATCACCTGCGTCACCGGATGGATGCGGCCCTCATGGCGCGTGCGGGTGGGCAGGGTGACATCGACTTTTTCCTGCTTCAGCCGCGCATCGAGCGCGAAGCCTTCCAGTTCCGCTTTGCGGGCGTCGATGGTCTGGGTGAGTTCGTCCTTGGCGAGGTTCACGGCCGCGCCGAAGCTTTTGCGCTCTTCCACGCTCATGGTGCCGAGCGTCTTCATGATCTCGGTCAGGCGCCCCTTCTTGCCAAGGAAGGCGACGCGCACTTCCTCGAGTTCAGGAAGCGTGGCTGCGTCTTTCACCGCCTGCAGGCTCTGGGCCTTCAATGTCTCGATATCGCTCATCGGTTATCCGTAAATGCAAAAGAGGGGCCTAATCTAGGCCCCTCTCTGTATTCTTGCAATGCGTGAGGCTTAGGCCGCTTTGCTTTCCAGCGCTTTTTTCACGCTGGCGACAATGGCCTTGAACGCTTCCGGCTCACGGGCGGCGATGTCGGCCAGAACCTTGCGGTCCAGCTCGATGCCGGCGAGCTGCAGGCCGTTGATGAAGCGCGAATACACCATGCCCTCGGCGCGGACGGCAGCGTTGATGCGCTGGATCCACAGGGCGCGGAAGTCGCGCTTGCGGTTGCGGCGGTCGCGGTGCGAATAGGTGAGAGCTTTCTCGACCTTCTCGATCGCGACGCGGAAGCACGTGCTGGCGCGGCCGCGATAACCCTTCGCGAGTTTCAGAACTTTTTTGTGGCGGGCGTGGGTGGTAACGCCCCGTTTTACACGAGCCATGATCCGTCCTCCTTAATCGTAGGGCATGAATTTTTTGACGATACGGGCATCCATATCCGTCAGAATTGTCGTGCCGCGCTGGTTGCGGATCTGCTTATTGGTACGCTTCACCATCCCGTGGCGCTTGCCGGCCTGGGAGGAGCGAACCTTGCCGGAGGCGGTCAGCTTAAAGCGCTTCTTGACCCCGCTTTTGGTCTTCAACTTTGGCATTTTGATGTCCTTGAAAAGAAATAAAATCAACGGATTAGGCAGCCAATAGCCACGCCGTTATCTAAAAGGAGGTGCTTAATATCCTTTTTTAATAGGAATGGCAAGCGCTTTCGGCTAGGAACAAAGCACTGTTATATATAGCTGAGAATAGGCTACATGCGTCTTTTTTCCTTGGCCGGCCTGCTGGTCGCCGGCCTGCCGTTTGCCGCATCCGCGGACATGGCCCTGAACGATAGCAACACCTGGCGCGCCACGCTGGAAACCCGCCTGCGCGCTGAGACGGATATGGATGCCATCGACGCCAAAGGCCTCGATGTGCAGGACCGCACACGTCTGCGCATGCGGGCGCTTCTTGGGCTCAAATACCTGCCCAACGAGGTCTGGATGGTGGAAGGCCGCCTGCGCAGCGGCGCAAAAGAGGGGCACCAGTCCTCCCACGTCACGATTCATGATTTCGATGAAGGACCGGAGGGTGAAACCGACGTGGATGTGGATAAGCTCTATATCGGCGCCAAGGAAAAAGGTTGGTGGGCCTGGGCTGGGCGCAACATCTTCCCCTTTGCTGATACCGACATTGCCTTGTGGGATTCTGACGCCACCTTGCCGGGCGTGACTGGCGGGTTCAAAACCTCGGTCAGCGAGCAAGGCTCCATCACTGGCATGGCAGGGGTTTTTGCTCTGCCGGTTGGCATGCGCGATTTCAGCGGCAGCCTCGCCGGAGCGGAAGGCGCGTATATCCATGATTTCGGCAATGTCGACGTCACCCTCGGTGGCGGTCTGATCGGCTTCATGGCCGATGATAGCGATCCCGATGGCAGCAGGCTTCCGAACCGCAGCGGACGGCGCGATTACACGATTCTCACCGCCCGCGCCAAAGCAGAATGGAAATGGCAGGAACTGCCGATGAAGGCGGGCGTGCTGCTCTTCCACAACGCCGAAGATTACGACGATGCTTCCGATGCCTTCGCCCTGGCGCATCGCGACGAACGCGACGGCGCGCATCTGCATTTTCAGATCGGCAGCAACAAAAAGAAGGGCGAGTGGTTGGTAGCCTATCACTACGCCTATATCGAAACCCTCGCCATCAACGCCTATTACGCGCCGGATGACTGGCAACGTTGGGGTTCAGGGGCGTATGCGGATGGCAGCGATGTCAGTGGGCACCAATTTCATGTCGGCTATGCGTTCACGGATGGCTTTAATGCTCTGGCACGTGTGTTTCTTGCGGAAGGTATCGATTCGCGCCGCGAATCCACCCGCATCCGGCTTGATTTAAATTATACGTTCTAAAGTTCCGGAATATCGCCCTCATCCCAGCATGCGCGGAAGGCTTCCTCGCAAGCGGCCAGATTCTTTTCGGCGATGGCGGCGCGGATAATGCGCATCAGATCCTGATAGAATTGCAGATTGTGCCAGGTGAGCAGCATCGGCCCCAGCATTTCCTCGGCCTTGAAGAGATGGTGCAGATAAGCCCGGCTGAAATCCGCGCAGGCGGGGCAGGCGCAGCCTTCCTGGAGAGGGCGGGTGTCTTCGGCGTGGCGGGCGTTTCTGAGGTTCACCTCGCCGCCGGTCGTGTAGCCGCGCGCATTGCGCCCCGCCCGCGTGGGAATGACGCAGTCGAACATGTCCACGCCGCGTTTCACCGCGCCGATGATATCGAGCGGCGTACCGACGCCCATCAGGTAGCGCGGCCTGTCTTCCGGCAGGCAGGGGGTGGTGTAATCGAGGGTGGAGAACATCAGCTCCTGGCCTTCACCCACCGCGAGACCACCGATGGCATAGCCGTCGAAGCCGGTACCTTTTAGCGCATTGGCCGACGCCTCGCGCAGATCGCGATACGTGCTGCCCTGAACAATGCCGAAGATGCCGTAGCCTTCGCGCGATTGAAACGCTTTCTTCGAGCGTTCGCCCCAGCGCATGGAAAGCTCCATCGACGCTTTCGCCTCCTCGTGCGTGGCGGGGAAGGGGGTGCATTCGTCGAACATCATGGTGATGGTGGCATCGAGCAGATGCTGGATTTCGATGGAGCGCTCCGGGGTGAGTTCCACCGTGGCGCCGTCGAGATGCGATTGGAACGTCACGCCCTTTTCGGTGATCTTGCGCAGCTTGGAAAGCGACATCACCTGAAATCCCCCTGAATCGGTGAGGATGGGGCCGGGCCAGTTCATGAACTTATGCAGGCCGCCGAGCTTCGCCACGCGCTCCGCGCCTGGGCGGAGCATCAAATGATAGGTATTCCCTAGAATGATCTGCGCGCCCGTGGCTTTGACGGATTCGGGCATCATGCCTTTCACCGTGCCCGCCGTGCCCACAGGCATGAAGACGGGGGTTTGGATCTCTCCGTGGGCAGTGGAGAGGGTGCCAGTGCGTGCGGTGCCGTCCTTGTGATGAACAGAGAATTTAAGCATGCGACCTCTCCAGCAAACACGCATCGCCGTAGGAGTAGAAACGATACCCGGTTTCGATGGCGTGCGCATAAGCACGCTTCATCTTTTCCATTCCCGCGAAGGCGCAGATCAGCATGAACAACGTCGATTTCGGCAGATGGAAATTGGTCATCAGCGTATCCACGATCTTGAAACGGTAGCCGGGGGTGATGAAGATGCTGGTTTCGCCGGTGAAGGGTTGCAGGATGCCGTTTTTATCCGCGGCGCTTTCCAGCACCCGGACGCTGGTGGTGCCCACCGCGACGATGCGCCTGCCTTGCGCTTTCGCGGTATTGATGGCATCGGCGGCTTCCTGGCTGAGTGCATAACGCTCGTAGTGCATGTTGTGGTCGGCGATGTTCTCGGCCTTCACGGGCTGGAACGTGCCTGCGCCGACATGCAGGGTGACATAGGCGGTGTCGATGCCTTTTTCCTTGAGCCGCGCCAGCAGCTCCGGCGTGAAATGCAGCCCCGCCGTGGGCGCGGCAACCGCGCCAGGCTCGCGGGCATAGACGGTCTGGTAGCGCTGCTTGTCTTCCGCGCTCGGGCCTTCGGGGCGGGCGATGTAGGGCGGAAGCGGCACCTGGCCATAGCGTTCGAGCTTGGCCTCGAAATCCTGCGTATCGAACTGCAGGACGATCATGCCGTTCTCGCGCTTGGTTTCCACGCTGGCTTCAAAGTCCGGGGCGAACACCACCGTATCGCCCGGCAGCAGGCGCTTGGCGGGCTTGGCGAACACTTCCCAGCAGTGATTGCCCAGGGGGTGGTGGAGGAGGATTTCGACCTTGGCGAATCCGCGCTTTCCCATGAGCCTTGCGGGAATCACCTTGGTATCGTTGAACACCAGCAGATCGCCTGCACGCAGAAGCTCCGGAAGATCGCGCACGGCGCGGTCCGCGAGGGTGTCGCCCACGCAGAGCAGCCGCGCGCTGTCGCGGGGTTCAAGCGCGGCCTGTGCGATGCGCTCCGGCGGAAGGTGGAAATCAAACTCTTCGAGCTTCACGCCGTCAGTGCGCCAATGGCTGCCGTATCAGCGGGAACCAGATTCTGGCCGGAGTGATCACGCACCTCCATGCCGGAAAGGCGCTTCAAGCGAAGCGCGTTGACTACTTCGAGCGCCACTTCACTCTCCAGCCCAATGGATTGGGGCTTGGCGGCGCTGTCCAGGTAAGAGATCTCTGCATACGAGGCGGAATAGACGTCGATGGCGGCGGTCTGCGCCACGACCGTTGCCGGATTCACCAATTGATTCGTATTATTGAAATGGACGATGCCGCCGTCCTGCAGCGTCAGGGTTTCGAACCATCCCTGGCCGAAATCCCTGCGGTGCAGTTCGATGCTGTCGCCGTCCAGCGTGATCAGGCGCATGATTATTCCTTCACGTCCGCCGCGACCTGCAGCTTCACGATCTTGTCGGGCTTCGCCACTTCGCCGTTGCGGGCGGCAGCGCCCTTCTTGATGTTGTCCACGAATTCCATGCCGGAGATCACACGGCCAAAATAGGTGTACTGGTTATCCAGGAAGGTGGAGTCCTTGAGCACGATGAAGAACTGGCTGTCCGCGGAATCGGGATCGTTCGCGCGTGCCATGGAAACTGCGCCGCGAGTGTGTTTCTCGCTGTTGAACTCCGCCTTCACGTTCTGGCCGGAGCCGCCCATGCCGGTGCCGGTGGGGTCGCCCGTCTGGGCCATGAAGCCGTCGATGACGCGGTGGAAGACAATGCCGTCATAAAAACCCTTGCGCGCCAGTTCCTTGATGCGGGCGACGTGGTTGGGCGCGACATCCGGGCGCAGTTCGATCACCACCTGGCCGTCCTTGAGGGTGAGGATCAGGGTGTTTTCAGGATCTTTGATGGCGGCTTTGGCCGGAGCGTCGGCTTTGGCAGTGGCTGATTGGGTCATGGCTTTGTCTCCTTCCGCCGAAAAGGCCGGGCTGGTGATGAAAAACGCGCAGAAAAGCGCAGGAAATAAGCGTAAAAGGGTCATGAAAGACTCCAAAAAAGGCTGAAAGGCAGGGATAGCACCTTTTTTCCCCCAAGCAAGAACGTTTATCCAGGGTTTTCCGTCAAACTGTCAAGAATATGTCATGCTGAGCTGTTAGTTTAGAGGGGGGTAATTAAGGAGAATATATGGCAATTCATGGTCTTGGCGAGATCGGTACGTATGCACACCTGCATTATAGCCTGGGAACGGCAGATCATCTTCTGGGGCAGGAAAGGCTGGTTGGAAAAACCAAGAACGTCGACGAGCTGGATGCCCGCCTCTTTCCCCTGCTGGATACGGTGATCCAATGGGAGGGGCTGAATGCCTCTTACAGCGTTCCCGAAGGCGTAGATCGCACAGTGGCAATGGAATTGCTGCTTGTCACGCTTGCGCGGGCCGTAGACATAGAAAAGCCTTACGCCATTGCGAACGATCCCCATGAAGGCACATACGGATACCAGAGTGTGAAAGCCATTGCGCAGGCTGTTGGCAAAGATACGAGAAAGCTTCATTTCGGGCAGGATATCCTGCCCGTGCTGCGCGAGAAGTTCGGCGCAGATCTGGTGGATGAGGCGTTGGGCAATGTGCAGGCGGCTATTACGGCCAAACCTAATTTTGCCAGCTATCTTCCCTCATTTGAGGTTCAAATCGAGCGGCCGCGTGCTGAGCCTGTGCCCACGCGCTCAACATCGTTGGTGCTGCTGCCGGAACCAGTTGAAAAAGATCTTCTTGGCAAGTTTTCCTCGGCTGTTACGCATCTCGCGGCCAATGCGATATGTGTGGGATTCACGGCGTTCGGCAACCTGGAAGCCCGTGATACCGCGGTAAAGTTTCTTGGTGAAACGCCGAATTTCGGCCACAGCCGTGAATCGTTTGAGGCTCTCAAAGAGGATGCCACCCAGACATTCAGAGATCTTGTCAACCGCATCGGTGGCGGTGGGCGCGGCGGTGGCATTTAATCCCCCTTAACGCCTTTCTTGCACCCCCTTTCCCAGTCTGCTAGAAAGTCCTGATCAGCAATTTTCAGGGCTTTTTCCCTTGTCCGACGTCATCGCCAAACACCCCGAACTTCTCCCGGTCTCCATCGAAGAGGAGATGAAGCGCAGCTACCTCGATTACGCGATGAGCGTGATCGTCAGCCGCGCCATTCCTGATGCCCGTGATGGCCTTAAGCCCGTGCACCGGCGCATCCTCTACGCGATGATGGAATCCGGCTGCGACTGGAACCGGCCCTACCGCAAATCGGCGCGTATCGTCGGTGATGTGATCGGTAAATACCATCCGCACGGCGACGCGGCGATCTACGATTCCTTGGTGCGCATGGCGCAGCCGTTCTCGATGAGCCTGCTGCTGGTCGACGGCCAGGGCAATTTCGGCTCCATGGACGGCGACCCT
>JAFLCR010000037.1 GCA_017302755.1 Alphaproteobacteria bacterium | reverse complement strand
GTTGGTGGCTTCGATCAGCAGGAAGACGCAAGGCTCAGCGCATTCGATACGCCACATCGTGGCGCGCGGCAACAGGATGTAATCGCCCTCCCGAAAGGGAAGCCGCCCGAAATCGCAATAGAGATCGCCGCTGCCAGCATGGACAAACAGCAATTCATCGCCGTCGCCGTTGGCCACCAGATGCTGCATCTTCGCGTTCGTGCGCCAGAAGCGCAGCGCGAAGGAGCGATTACCCATCGTCTCCATGGCTTTCCAGGGACAGTCGGTGCTGGCGTCGAGTTTGACGAAATCGAAGGCGCGGGGCTTGAGAGGGCCTTCCCATTTCACCCAGCCCGTCGGCGCGTGCTTGTGGTGCAGATGCGTCGTGGGGCCAAAGAATCCCTCGCGCCCGAATTCGCGCTCATAGGTGTTTTCCGGCAGGGCGCAATGCGCCTGGCGGGAAAATGTGCCGGCGGAAGGGGGAAAGGTGATCCAGCGCTTCATACCTTAATCCTGTGTTGCGCGGCTTCGCCGCATGTTCTTCCTGGATTGACAATACTTGCTTTGCTTCTTGAGGAATTGTCTCAGTTGCTTTGCAAGTGTCCCGGTTCACGCCATGCGGCGCGCCCGGGAATGACGAATGTTAGAGAACGCCCCTTCGCACCTGGTCGAGCTCGATGGATTCAAAGAGCGCGCGGAAGTTGCCCTCGCCAAAACCCTCGTTGCCTTTGCGCTGGATGATTTCATAGAAGATCGGCCCAATCACCGTGTTGGTGAAGATCTGCAGCAGCAGGCCGGAATTGGGGTCGCCCTCGCGCGCGCCGGGCGCGCCGTCGATGAGGATGCGGTTCTTCTGCAGGCGCGGCAGATCCTCGCCGTGGCCGGGAACGCGCTTTTCCACCAGCTCGTAATACGTGTCCGGCGTATCCATGAAGGCAACGCCGCGCTTGCGCAAATCCTCCACCGTGGCGTAGATGTCGCCGGTCGCCAGCGCGATGTGCTGGATGCCTTCGCCTTTATATTCTTTCAGGTATTCCTCGATCTGCGATTTGTCGTCCGAGGACTCGTTGATGGGGATGCGGATTTTTCCGCATGGGCTCGTCATTGCCTTGCTCTTGAGGCCGGTGAGCTTGCCTTCGATGTCGAAATAGCGGATTTCGCGGAAGTTGAAGAGCTTTTCGTAGAACCCCGCCCACTCCGCCATCTTGCCGCGGTAGACGTTGTGCGTGAGGTGGTCGATATAGGTGAGGCCCGCGCCTTTGGGATGCTGGTCTACACCGGGAATGGGCGTGAAGTCGATGTCGTAAATCGTGCGCGGACCGTACATATCCACAAGATAAAGCAGGCTTCCGCCGATGCCCCGGATCGCAGGAATGTGCAGCTCCATTGGCCCGACTTTCGCCTCGACGATTTCTGCACCGAGCGACTTGGCGCGGACAATAGCCTTGGCCGCATCCTTCACGCGAAACGCCATGGCTGCCGCAGATGGGCCATGCGCGTTATAAAAACCTTCCGCATAGCTGCCCGGCTCGGCGTTCAGGATGAAGTTGATGTCACCCTGGCGCCAGAGCGTGACGTTTTTCGAACGGTGTTTCGCCACGGCGGAAAAGCCGAGTTTCGTGAACAACTCTTCCAGCGGCTTTGGATCGCGCGTGGCGTATTCGACGAATTCAAAGCCGTCGGTGGCCATGGGGTTGGTGCGGTCTTCCGGCTCCTGAAGGAGGGCGGTGGTGGTCTGAGTCATGGTCTATCCTGAATTCTAAGTGAAAAGCCTTATATAGGCCCATTTTCAGGCCGTCAGTATCGCGCGGATATTGCCAAAAGAAAAGCGCTATCCTACAATTTTAAAAAGGGAATTTTATGGCACGTTACGAAGAACATCCCGCCGACATGCGGGCCGACTATACCATCGACCAGCACTGGGACCAGTATACGCCAGAGGAACACGCCATGTGGCGTGCCTTATTCGAGCGGCAATCCAAGCTGGTGGCAGGCCGCGCCTGCAAGGAATACCTGGATGGCCTGAACGGGCTTGGCATCACGCTGGACGGCATCCCCGATTTCGAGCGGGTCAGCGATCTCATGGAAAAGCGCACCGGCTGGCGGCTCGTGACCGTGCCTGGACTGATTCCCGAAAAGAATTTTTTTGAGCACCTAACCCATCGCCGTTTTCCGGTGACCTACTGGATCCGCCCGCCAGAGAAGATGGACTATCTCCAGGAGCCGGACGTGTTCCACGATCTCTTCGGCCACGTGCCGCTGCTGGTGAATCCCATTTTCGCCGATTACATGCATGCTTTCGGCGAAGGCGGGTTGAAGGCGCTGAAGCTTGACGCGCTCAACTATCTCGGCAGGCTATACTGGTTCACGGTGGAGTTCGGGCTGATCAATACCGCCGAGGGGTTGCGCATTTACGGCTCCGGCATCGTTTCCTCAAAAACCGAGACTGTCTATTGCCTTGAAAGCCCCATCCCAAACCGGATCGGTTACGACACGCTGCGCATCATGCGCACGGATTCGCGCATCGACGCGCTACAGGAAACCTATTTCGTGATCGATAATTTCGAGCAGCTCTTCGAGGCCACGAGGCCGGATTTCACGCCTTATTACGAAAAGCTTAAAACCCTGCCGGATATTCCGCGCGGGCAGATCGCAGAAGGCGATATCGTGCTGCACCGGGGCACGGGCGTCGCAGGTTAAGCGCCCTCTTCTTTGTGAAAAAGAATTTCAGCGGGCGTCCACAGCGCCTTGCGGCGGACTTCGCGCTCCTGCTCGTGCTCGCCGTCATAAGATACGGTGTGGTGTTTTTGCGGCAAGTGGCTCTTTTCCTGAAAAACTCGGGTATTGACCGTGCCGTAGCATTTGTCGTCAAACGCCAGCAGCGCACCGATATAGACACCGCATTCATGGCAGATCAGGTAATCCGCCGTGCGCAGACCGAAGCGGTAACGGTTGAGTTTGGAGGAATCATAGACCATCAACCGCAGCCTACCCTTGGGGTCGGAGGTGGTTTCCGCGCCGTGCTTGCGGCAGAAATCGCAGGTGCAGACGCGCACGTCCATCTGCGCCGTATCGAGGCCGGTTTCGTAGAGCACCTCGATCGCGCCGCAATGGCAGTGGCCGGTGAATCGGTGAGTCTCAGACGTAAGCGCTCTCCCTCGCGTGACGGCGGACGGCTTCCGCCAGTTGCTTCAGATCCTCCAGGCTGGTTCCCGGATGGATCACCGTGATCCGCAACCAGCATACTCCGTCCAACACGGTTTGCACCAAGTAAAATTCCCCTGATTCCAGTATCTTGGCCCGAACCACCCGTTGCAGCACGTTTATTTCCTCAAGATTTTGTACGGCAGCAGGCTTCAGGCGGAAACACAGGATATTGCACTGCGGCGCGCAGGCGATTTCGAAATCCTGCTGCTCCGCAAGCCAGGCGGCGAAGGCCGCGGTCAGGCGCGACATGCGGGCGAAATACTCGCCGAAGAAACGCTGGCCGTACACCATGAGCGGGGCATACACCTTGAGCGCCATCATGTTTTTCGTGCATTCGATCGTGCGGTGGCCGGAATTGTACCACTCCTCCTCGGCGCTGGCGGTGAAGAGATAAGAAGCCGCCTGGTGGAAGGAAGCATAGGAGTGCCGCTTGTCGCGAAACGCCACCAGCGTGGCGAGCGCGGGCACCATCATCATCTTATGCGCGTCCCACACCACGGAATCGGCGTGCTCGATGCCGGCGAGGAGGTGGCGGTATTCTTCCGACATCGCCGCCGCGCCCCCATGTGCCGCGTCGATATGGAACCAGAGTTTGTGTTTTTTGCAGAACGCGGCGATCTCGGAAAGCGGATCGAAGGCGCCGTTCGCGGTCGAGCAGGCGCTGCCGACCACGGCGATTACCTCCCTGCCCTTCGCTTTCGCTTCAGCAAGCGTTTCCTCGAGTTTATCGGCGCGGAGGCGGTAGCGTTCATCGGCAGGGACATGGATCACGCCGCTTTCACCCCAGCCCATGATCTGCGCAGCGCGGGCAACGCAATAATGCGCCTGGCCACACACCATCACGGCGTAGCGTGGTGAGTCATGCGTCATGCCTTCTTTCCAGGCATTGTGCCCGCGCGCCTCGGCCTGCACCTGGCGCGCGGCCAGCAGCGCGGTAAGGTTGCCCATCGAACCGCCGGAGGTCATCACGCCGCCCGCTTTCGTGGCATCCCAGCCAAGCAACGCAGCATACCATTCGATGAGGCGGCGTTCGAGTACAGTGGACACCTGCCCCATCTCGTACACCGCCGTGCCGTTGTTCAGAAACGAGGAAAGCAGATCGCACAGCGCCGCCACCGGCAGCGGCGATGAAACCTGATGACCGACATAACGCGGATGATGCAGATGGTTGGATTCGGCAATCACGCGCTCAAAGAAAGGCTGAAGCGCGGCCTCGCCGTTTCCTTCCAACGGGATCGGCGCGTCCCAGGCAGCCAGCATGGCGGCAGGGTCTTTGTAAGGAAGAACAGGCAGCTTCTCCACGTCGGAGAGATAGGACGTTAAAGTCTCGATAAGCCCACGACCCTGGCTGCCAAACGTTTCAGCATCGAAAGGTGCATCATCCTGCGCCGCGTGTTTGGGCTGAGGTTTCGCCATGTCAAAACCCGAACATATGATCGAGCGCGAAAGAGGCATCGCCATTGCTCGCGCCGTGGAAACCGAACAGACGGCAGGTAAGGTCGCGCACCAGCACGTAGCCGCGACCGTTCAGCAAGGCGATCTGGCTGGCGTCGAAATAATCGGAGAGTTTCCAGAACAGCGAGCCGCCGCACGGAATCGTGACGCGATGCGTATGCACCAGCACGCCGTCGCCGTCATGCAGCAGCAAGTCGGTGGTTGATTCCTTGAGCCACGGCTTTGAGGCCGGATAGATGAGATGGCAGAACGTTTCCTCCGCCTTTGCCACACGCAGGCAGAGTCGCGTCGATAATCCCGGCGGGCGGCCGATATAGGATTGGGGCTCGCCGCGGTAGACATCCGGAATGTTGTAGATATGCGCGCCGAAACTGGTTTCGGCTTCATGGCCGGATGCCGTCTGCCGGTAACGCGCGATGGCGTGCAGCCAGCCGTCGGCTTCGCTGCCGCTCGAGAAATCATAGGTCAGCTCCGCGTGGCCGAAGCCGGAAGGAAGCGTGCGTTTCTGTTCGCGCAGCCAGGAGGAAATATCAATGGCTACGGAATCCTTGCGGGCGAGTTTTCCCAGCGCACGCTTTGCCACTTCCTGGCCGGTTGCATCGTAAAGCGTGAGCATCAACGGCAATTCCTGCTGGCCGGTGGCCATCGGCGTGGGCAGCACCGTCGTGTCAAATGCATCAAGCGGAGGCACGGCCAGCGGAAGGATGTAGCCTTTGCCGAGCACGCTGCGCGAGGCCAGCGTCGGGTCGGGTTTCAAATCGATGCGCTCGACATTTGCGTGCGCGATGCGCCGCACTTTGCCGCGCAGGATTTCGTAGCGCGGGCGCACGAAATAGCGGCCGGCCAGGATTTCCAATTGCTGCGGCCAACGCGCTTCAGGAAGCAGCGCCGCCACGTCGATGGCGCGCGTGGCGAAGGGCGGAATGGGCTTGTCATAAAAAACCGTGCGCTCGTCGCCCATAAGGCGCAGGCCCACCTCCCCCGCGGGAATCGGGATCGGGTGGCTGTTCTGCACCCAGAGCAACACCTGCTCGTCCTTCTCCGGCGCGGGCAGGCCGGCATAAAAATCGGCGGGCCAGGCGTTAGCGTCATGGGTGGCGGAGAGCACGGAACGGTCGTCGCCGTAGGTGTCCACCACATACTTCACCGTGTCGTGCCCCGCCACGCGAAGCCCGTGCATGTAAAGCGAACCGGTGAATTCGGGAAGTTTGAAACGCGCGCGGATCTCGGCGCTGTCGATAGTCACTACACCATCAGGCTTGCCGAGCGGCTCCTCCCAGGTGGCAAGTGGGTTACCGTCGGCGTCGTACAGGCACAGCCACAGGCCGGGGTTCTTCGCGCCGTGGCCGGGCCAATAATTCACCGAGGTGAGCCGCGTGTGCAGCCCGCCGCCGTCACGCAGAAAACCCAGATTGGTGGCAAAATTCAGCGGGTGCAGAAAATCCTTCGGGTTAGTAAGCATCGCCTCCGGAAGGCGAATCTCATCCAGGGTAAGGAAGGTTTTGCCGGGGATAAAATTCTTCAGCTGCGCGGCGAGCCGGCCCGCATCGAAAGCCGTGATCAGCACGGTGGAAACCGGCGACTCGGAAAGCTCGGAAAGCGGCTTCGCCTTATGCCCCAGCCAGTCTCGCCCGACCTCCTCGATATTCTGCACATAGGTGCCGGCGATCTTGCAGTCCGCCAGTTTGAAATAAAGATCGAACGTGCCGCCCTGTCCCCAGGGATCGACGATTGCAATTGGCCCCTCCTTGGCGAGCTTGGACACCAACGCACGCGCTTTTTCCGCGACCAGAGGGTGGCCAAGCGCCTTTGAAAGTGCATTCTGCTGGCCGGGGCTCAGGGCGTTGGAAAACGTGGCAATGGCAAGGGCCATGAAGATTCTTTCCTGCTTCGGGTGGCGAGACTCTAAGGGAAGCAGGTTATGGACGCAACGCCTTGACGTCGGTCAAGCCCGGCTCAACGGTCGCGGGCAGCGCGTTCCAGAAGCTGCGCCAGGCCGGAAAGCAACTGGCCCTGGCTCGCGAGAAAGCCGGAAAGCGGATCTCCGGAAGATTTTGAGAAACCTAGCAAACCTCCAAGCTCGCCGCCCAGCGCACGCCCTGCCCCGCTTGCCTGCGCAGTGAAAAGCTGGCGTATACTGTCATTCAGCAGTTTCTTCCATTCACGATCGAGCGTCTCGCGCTGGCGGCGCGTTTCTTGAGTGATGCGTGCGCCGAGTTCCTCGGTGAGACGCTTCAGCAGGCGTTCGTAAAGCAAATCCTCCAAGGATGAGATGCTGCCAGCCTGTTGAGGCGCGGGGGACGTTGTTGTAGACATGATTTTTCCTATGTTCGTTTGCACCGCTGCGCTGCTGCAGCGGTCTGATGGCTCTCTATCTAGGAGACGCCGCGAATCCTTCCTTGGCAAATAATTTCTTCTCCGGAACAATTTTTTGCGGCGTGGCATTTGCGCCCGCTTCATGGCATGGTGGAGGCATGACTTCCGCCCTGCTCCTATCGCAAGCATCTCAGCTATCGGACATTCTTTCCTTTTCCGGCCAGCGCTGGACGCTTCGGGAAGCGGATGAGCGGCTGACCGCCCATTTCCATCGCCAGCACGATCTCCCCGAGGCCGTGGCCCGCGTGCTGGCCGGGCGTGGCGTCAGCGCCGAGGAGGCCGAATCCTTTCTGAACCCCACCTTGAAGGCGCTGCTGCCTGACCCTTCGCACCTCAAGGATATGGATATCGCCGCCGAACGCCTCTGCGCGGCGGTGATGAGCGGCGAATGCGTCGCCGTCTTCGGCGATTACGACGTGGACGGCGCCACCTCCAGTGCTCTGCTGCTGCGCTTCCTAAGGGCACTTGGCACACGCTGCCTTTCGCATATTCCGGACCGCATGCGCGAAGGCTATGGCCCGAACCTGCCAGCACTGCTTTCACTTAAAGCTCAGGGCGCGGCTGTTGTCGTCACCGTCGATTGCGGCACGGTCGCCTTCGAACCGCTGGAAAGCGCCACCCAGGCAGGACTCGACATCATCGTCGTCGATCATCACCTCAGCGAGGCGAGGCTGCCCAAGGTACTCGCCGTGGTGAATCCCAACCGGTTGGATGAAACCTCCCCCTGCCGCACCCTTGCCGCAGTGGGAGTCACGTTTCTGCTGTGCGTCGCCATTACGCGCCAGCTTCGCGCCGCAGGATGGTTCGCGGCCCGCACCGAACCAAATCTGCTTGCACTGCTCGATCTCGTGGCGCTGGGCACAGTCTGCGACGTCATGCCGCTGACGGGGCTTAACCGCGCCTTCGTGTCGCAGGGGCTGAAAGTGCTGGCCACCAGAAGCAACCCCGGCCTCGCCGCGCTGGCGGATGTCGCGGGCGTATCGGATGTGCCCAACGCCTACACGCTCGGCTTCCTGCTCGGGCCACGCATCAACGCCGGCGGGCGTGTGGGTAAAGCAGATCTCGGCACGCGCCTGCTTTCCTCGGAAGACGGTGCGGCGATTCCCTCCATCGCCCGCGAACTGGATGTCTTCAACGCGGAACGCAAAGCCATTGAAACGCTGGTGCTGGAACAGGCCATCGCTGCCGCCGAAGCAAGCGATACCAACGCGCCCGTGCTCGTCGTGCGCGGCGAAGGGTGGCACCAGGGCGTGATCGGCATCGTGGCGGGAAGGCTGAAAGAACGTTATCGGAAGCCGGTGGCCGTGGTGTCGTTTGAGAACGGCGTCGGCAAAGCCTCGGCGCGTTCGATCACGGGCGTGGATTTCGGCGGCGCCGTTGCATCGGCGAAAGCACAGGGATTATTGCTCGGCGGCGGCGGACATGCCATGGCCGCCGGTTTCACGGTGAGCGATGCGCAGTTCGACGCTTTCGTCGCCAGCCTGAACGCCCAACTCGCCGTGCCGGTGGCCGCGGCGATGGAAGTCCGCTCCATGCCGCTTGACGGGGTGCTTGGCTTAAGCGGCGCCACGGTCGACATGACACACGCGCTTTCCGCGCTCGCCCCGTTCGGCACGGGCAATCCGGAACCGCGTTTCGCGCTCATGGAATGCCGCCTGCTGCGTGCCGACTGGTTGAAAGATACGCATCTGCGCCTGGTTCTGGGCGACGGCGGCACCGGCGGCAGAGCCAATGCCGCACGCCTCAAAACCATGCTGTTCCGCGCCTCGGAAACCCCCTGGGCAAGCGCGCTGCTGGAACATGCCAGAGGCGGCAAGCCGTTTCATCTTGCCGGACACCTGCGGCTTAACCGCTGGAACGGCCAGGAAAGCGTGGATTTCACCATTGAAGACGCCATGCCCGCCTAAGGGATTCCTTGCCAATCCGGCGCGCCGGCCCTATAGATGCTCCTGATTTTCCAGCGCACCCGTAGCTCAGCTGGATAGAGTACCGCCCTCCGAAGGCTGAGTTCAATCCGGGCAGAGAGGGCCGAAAAGCGCGGCTTGGAAGGGCTGCGGAGGAATAAAAGAATACCGTGCTTACCGTGGGTTTACAGGTACGGCGCGGAAGGGTATAGAAGGCCCATATACGGACCCGTAGCTCAGCTGGATAGAGCGTCGCCCTCCGAAGGCGAAGGCCGCACGTTCGACTCGTGTCGGGTCCGCCATTTCTACCATAGTTTCAAGTTTATGAATCTGTTTTTAGTGCTTCCAATCGATACAGAAGTTGGCTAGCCAATACTAACATTTGTGCTGCTTCTTGGGGCTCTAACTTTGTGTTGTTATGGCTAGGATGGTGCCTATGCACGTTATAGCTAGAGCTAAAGAAATTCCTCTCCACATCGGGTTTTGAACAAGCTTTACGAAGAGGAGACTGGGTATCAAAAGCTCTTTTGAACACCGCCTCTCCTGTTACACTTTCTTCTAACCCTGCCGCAATACGCGTTTCGACCTCTACCTGTTTGAAAGCATCCTGTACCGCTTTATCATAAAGACCAGCTCTAAAATCCTGTTTGATGCGTCGAAGAATACTAGGATGTAATAATCCTTCATGCAGTAGCCTTTCTGCAATGAGCAAACTTCTTTCATCACGTTTGGTTTGCCAACCTAGCTCCGTTACTTCGACATAGCCATCCGCCCATTGTGTACCTTCGTACACTTGCTTAATGCTGGGATGCCTGTTCGCCACGAGAAACCCGCCGTCCTTCCATCGAATTCCGTGCCGCTCCAATTCGTATTCATGAACGGTTTCGCCGCGTTTGCGGTATAAAAGCATCATGCCGATGGAGTGGTTGTTTCTGGTCTGATACCCCAGCAGCGCATTAAGGCATTCCACTGCATCGTCATCATCGTGCGCGGCGGCAAGGCCGTTGATGAGATCGCGGTGTTCCGCAATCAATGTCTCAGCATCTTCGGCGTTCATCTCGCGCCGGTTCAGCATCACCCATCCCCCCGCAAGCAAGGTCGCCATGTTCAGGACGTGGCGACTTTCGAGTGGTGGGAAAGCCGAACGCAACGTTTGGATACCCGCGAGGATATCGCGGGCATGCTTGATGACCAGCGCGCACCATGCGGGACCAGCGTTCTCAAGCTCGCGGCTTAACGCCGTGATCTCTTTGCTGACCTCCTTGTCGTTATTATGCTTACCAAGGGTAAGAATAACGACTCGGGACCGATCCGCCGCAGTGCCGATGGTGGGGTTGATCGCGGCGAGCAAGAATGTCGAACGAATGCAGAATTCAAGCGCAGTACCTTCCGGCGTGCCTCGCACCATGGAATACTCCGCCGAAGACGCACTACGCATCAACTTTACCACGGCCTTCATTCGGGCGGAGTTCTGATCACTTTCGAACTCGTCCAGGGCCACGGGTCTGCTGTCTGCGCCCAATTTTTGACGAATGCCTGCTTCGGTGCTGCCGCCATCTAGGGTAAGGCCGATGGGTTTCAATAATCCCATGAGCGTCACGATCAAAGTGGTTTTCCCCGAATTCTTTGGTCCGGTGATAAATAAATGCGGACGCCAAGGCAGCGCGCCACACATCACCGCAACGGCGGCCCAACCTAATAAAAGATAGGGCTCTGATGGGCTTTTCCAGTTTAAAAGCTGCATGAATCGCAACACCGTATCCACATCGACCTTGCTGTGTTCCTCGGTCCGAGAAAGCGGCAGATGACAGAGGTAAACATGGTCAGAATCATCCGGCGGATTGTCACCCCAATTAATGACAATATCGTCTCCATCGCGGAAAATACCGCGACCGCGCACTCGGCTCACGTCGAAGCCGCCGATACTCCGGCATGCACGAATTCCGCTGGCGGCAGATTGGAACCGTGCGCCGTCCACTTCTTACTGACGACGTTTTTTTCGTTGCCCACCGGCACAGGGTTATAACCCGCATCGAAATAGGCGTCCGCATAAGATCTAAAGATGTTCTGTATCATGGGTTAGCCCTCCATCGACTGTTGCAAAACTTGCTCGACTTCGGCGACTTTGACGTAACGCCTGGAGTTGAGCAGCCGGTATGCGGGGATGAGTCCGACATTGCAGGCCCTCAGCAGTTTCCAATATGGAATGCCGAGCTTTTCGGCGGCGGGTTTGATCGGAAGGAAGACCTGTCCTTCACGGGCAGATAGTTTGGACGTAGGCATAATAATGCTTTCTCATGAAAGTTGACATGAGATGCATTTCGTTTTGGTAGTGTTGATAGACCGGCCAGAACAAAACGCATCAACAGCCCCGAAGCATTTGCTTCAGGAAGGTGAATGCGTTTGTTCAATCCTTATTCCGGATCTTACGGACAGTTAGCTCGACCACTGTCGGCAATAGGGTGACGGCTTTCGCCCTTCAGCACATATTCGGCTTTCGAGTGCCTCGAATGTACAGTCCTAGTTTTCGCCTAAACAAACAACGCAACAACTGTAAGATAAAGTTTTTGGTCATTGCAATAGAAAACAATGCGGGGCGTTTTGCATCCCATTGATATTGATGTTTTCATAAAGCAACTTGCGCTTAGAAAACTGACTGTCCGCGCTTATATTTACAAACTCTAACCCCTCGCATGAGGCCAACCCCATTTCACGAAAAGGTCACAATTCGGACTACCCCCTGTAACAATTAGGTGGTACTGAAGTTGGTCTCCATAAGCATATTCATCAAGCAGTTAGAATGGCCACATTACACGAGCAAGCAGTCCAGGCTTTTTATACGGCGCTTAAGGACTATTCAGACAGGCGATTCGATTATGCCGGGCATCAGATCGGCCATCTTTCCACGACGTTTACGCTCGATGTTTTTGCTGCCCCCCATCTTCCAGGCGAGCTGAATATCTTCGGTTTTCACACTGCCCTTCGGCCTACGGATGCAGACGAAGGATCGCATCTCGTTTCGTTCGGGCAAGCCTATATTGCCACCAATCGCCCGCTCTCTGATCCGCAGGGTTTCACGCGCGACATTTTGCGTCAGGTGCTGACAGCCATTCGTCCCGGCCTGGATACCGTCATAGAGGATATGGAGATCGCCTCACTGGGTTATTCATGGAAGGCGGAATCTACCGTTTACGAAGGCACGGGAACCGAGGAAAACGTACTGCGCATAAAGGTGGCCGGTCAGTGGCTGGCCGTCGGGCGCATGGAAATGGCGCAGTTCAATGAATTCGCCGATGCAGGCGGGGTTCATGGGGCAACCTGCCATCTTATCGTTTTCGGCATCGACAGGCTTCTGCTCCTGGCGAGGCTGGCGGAAATTCTGGAGAAGCCCCACGGCATTCAGGCGATGGCAGAGGCTGATTTCGCCGCGCTTTACCCCTACCCTCCTTATGAAGCTTCCGTGCTGAGGGGCATCATTGATGGCGTGACCGCTTTTCCTGAGCAGCCGAAGGCGTGGGTCGATGCGATAGAGGCGCGCTTTGTCGATCTCAGAGACCGGGTTTTTACGCATCAGGATTTTTCCAGGGAGACATTCACTGCGCTGGGGGATGTAAGCAGGCTCTTTGAACTGGTGTACGCCAGTGGCGCTATCACCCGAAATCTCAGGAAGCATTACATCCGTGAAGCGCGGGAACTCTACGAGGCCTTCGGTCAAGCCATTCATGCGAATCCTCAGGCATTTGAAGCGCTCATCCGCCAGGAGATTACCCCGAATGCGGAGCTTCCGGCATCGTATCAGGATGCGCCGCCCGGCTACTGGTCGCTGGTGGAAAACGCGCCGCAATACGGCATGACCATTCAAGCCCGCACGGGCGAGAAACCTTTGAACCATGCCGTGTCCGGCCATGCGGAACTTAAGGACTGGTTTCTCAGGGATCATCTGTATGGGCTTCTCGACCGGACACAGAAAGCCTGGCTCGGAAGAAATGATCTGATGATGTTGAATGCGGCGCAGCTTGAAAGCGCACCGGCTGATATGGCCGCGCTGGTCGAAGCGCATCTGTGGTTCAGGGAAAGGGATATTCTGAACATCCCGGAAGCCGCGCTGGCGACCGCGCCGGAAGCCGTGCAGGCGCTGGCTCCGACGCTGGTAATGAAATACCGGCAATACGTGCGTGTGGTGGGCGATGATTTGGCACGGGATGTCGTGGCCCTAGCGCAGTCGCCGAAAGCGATTGCCGACATTTCCGGCTATCTACCCGAGCAGCTTGAACTTCACGCGGGACTGGCGGAGTGGGCGATGGCGGAATTTCCCATCAAGCTCTCTGGCGTCAATATGGCCGCTTTGAAGACGAAAATGGGTTTTATCGGGGTTGAGGCGCATATGCTCTCCCCCAAGCTTCACCCGGAGCTGGAAGGCAAGCTGGGAGCGATCGCCATTGCCAGCGCCGCCCAGGTCGATGCCAGGATTCCGCCGGACGCGGCGGATTTCGTTTGGGCTTACCGCAATGCTGGGAAAGGACATCTGAATCAGCATGATCTTGATGCCTCCACCCTTCTGGCCATTGCCGTTGGCCACCTGGATGAGGCATTGGGGACTTATGCCCGGTTAGGCTACCCCGCCCTTGGCTCTAACGATCCTTTCGGAATCAAGGGGAAGCTGACGCTTTCCTTTGAGGCAGCAGCGGCATTGGGGCTGGAGCGCAAGGAGATACAGGATCTGGTTCAGGAGGCTATTGCCAGAAACACCTTTATTTGCGTGGAGAAGCAGCCTGCCGCGTGGGATCTGGCAGCACGGAGACTTGATAATATATTGTTTGAAAAGCAATTTTGAATGATTTTCACAAATCCGTCACATTTTTCTTTTAGTTAAGTTTTGTTAATGTTATAAACGCTCAAACTTTAATAAAAAATTTATCTTCCATAACCGGAGATTCACATGAGAGCGTCTATATCCAAAAGCTTCAGATTTATTCGCAAACCTTCGTTGTGCCGGGATTTTTCCATACTCTGCGCGGTCATCATTATAGCAATGATCGGTCTTTCGCTCTCACTGGCTCTGAATACCTACCGAGCACAATCGCTCAACCTCACTCAAAAAATGGAAAATCAG
>JAFLCR010000036.1 GCA_017302755.1 Alphaproteobacteria bacterium | reverse complement strand
GAGCTGGTCGGCCAGGCCAATGCTTTCCTGAGCAATGCCGCCGAAAGGCGCGCCGCATGATCCGCACCCAGAATGACGCGCCGCTGATACTCCTGCGCCGTTTGCGTGACATCATGGCCACCGAAGGCGCTGCCGAACAGAAGCTCAGAAACCTCGTCAGCATCATCGCCTCGAGCCTCGAAGTGCAGGTATGCTCGATCTACCTGATCCGCGCCGGCGACGTGCTTGAACTCTTCGCCACCGAAGGTCTCAAGGCCGAATCCGTCCACCAGACGCGCCTGCGCCTGGGCGAAGGCCTCGCGGGCGACATTGCGGCACATGCGCGGCCTATCAATCTTTCCGATGCGCAGAGCCATCCCAAATTCGCCTACCGCCCGGAAACGGGCGAAGAGCTGTATCACGGTTTCCTCGGCGTACCGATTTTGCGCAACAGCCAAGTGTTGGGCGTGCTGATTCTGCAGAGCAAGGAACGCCGCGTCTTTTCCGAGGACGTGGTTGAGGTGCTGCTCACCGTGGCGATGGTGCTGGCGGAGCTGGTAGGCTCCGGAGAGCTGGTCGATCCCACCGAAATTGCCAAGGGCGCGGGCGAGGCGCAGTTCACTAGGCATCTCACCGGCGCCCGGCTTTCGCCCGGCATCGCGCGCGGCACCGCCGTGCTGCATTCGCCGGTCATCAAAATCGAGAAAGTGCTGGCCGACGACACCAACGCCGAAATGATCCGCTTTGAACAAGCGGTCAACGACATGCAGGGCTCGGTGGACGCGCTCATCCAGAGCGCCGACATGGCCGAATCCGGCGAGCACCGCGAGATCATGGAAAGCTACCGCATGTTCGCGAGTGACCAAGGGTGGCTGGGGCGCATCGCGGAAGCCATCGGCACCGGCCTGACCGCTGAAGCCGCTGTCAAGCGCGTGCAAGACGAACTGCGCTCGCGCATGAGCCAGATCACGAATCATTACCTGCGCGAGCGCATGTATGACCTCGACGACGTAGCGGGCCGCCTGCTGCGCCACCTGACCGGGAACATTACACCAGCCGCGTCACGCAACCTGCCTTCGAGCTGCGTGCTCATCGCCCGCGCCATGGGCCCGGCGGAGCTGCTCGAATACGACCGCACGAAACTCCAGGGTATCGTGCTGGAGGAAGGCTCGGCCACCTCGCACATCATCATCATCGCCCGCGCGCTCGACATTCCCGTGGTAGGGCGCGTGGAGGGCGCGACCTCGCTGATCCCCGAAGGCGAGCTGGTCATCATCGACGGCGAAACCGGTGACGTCTTCGTCCGTCCGACCGACGACATTCAGCGCGCGGTGAACGTCTACATCACAACCCGCAGCCAGCAACAGGCGCATTACGCGGAGATGCGCGCCCTGCCCTCCGAAACGCTCGACGGCGTGCCTGTCTCGCTGCACATCAACGCCGGGCTGTTTGTGGACACCAAGCAACTGCACGATCTCGGCGCCGACGGGATCGGTCTTTACCGCACCGAACTGCCGTACATGGTCGCGAAATCCTTTCCTGACGTGGACGCCCAGCGCGACACCTACGCCCGCGTGCTGGAGCAGGCCGGCGACAAGCCGGTCATCTTCCGCAGCTTCGACATCGGCGGCGACAAGCACGTGCCCTATTTCCAAACGCCGGAAGAGGAAAACCCGGCCATGGGCTGGCGCGCCACCCGCATCGGCCTTGACCGGCCCGCCATTCTACGCCGCCAGTTCCGCGCGCTCCTGCAGGCGGGCAGCGGCAAGCATCTGCACGTGATGTTTCCGTTCATCTCCGAAGTGGCCGAATTCGATGCCGCGCGCATCCTGCTCGACATGGAACGCGCCACGCTGGATATGCCGCCGCCCGCGAGCCTCAAGGTCGGCGCGATGATCGAGATTCCTTCGATCCTGTGGCAGCTCGACGCGCTGCTGCCGCGGCTGGATTTCGTATCCGTGGGCAGCAACGACCTGTTTCAGTTTCTTTTCGCCGCCGATCGCGGCAGCCCGGAAATGGCCGACCGTTACGACCGCCTCAATCCGGCGATGTTCAATGTGCTGCGCCATATCGTGACTTCGTGCGAAAAACACGGCACCCATCTTTCCTTCTGCGGCGAAATGGCGAGTAGACCGCTGGAAGCGATGGCGCTGGTGGGGCTCGGCATCCGCCAGCTTTCCATGCCGCCCTCAGCCATCGGGCCGGTGAAGGAGATGATCCGCAGCCTCTGCCTTGGCGAGATCAAATCCGTGCTGCAGGAGCAATTCGAGGCGGGGTACCGGCGCGGTTACCGTAAACTATTCCTGGCTTACGCGCGCGACCACGGCATCATCGTGTGAACCGCAGATTTTGTTTATAAGCTTCACTCAGACAAGACTATTTTTCCTTGTTTTGCTTACTTAAAATTTACCTAAAATCCCCTACATAGTTTATATTTTGTTACTTTATTCCTGATTAAATGCAACTTCCAGATAACTTTTGGAGTTGCCTCATGCGTTATTCCCTAGCCTTTTGCGCGGCCCTGCTTTCGGGGTGTGCGTCCATGACCACGGGTTCCTTTCAAACCGTCGCCGTCACCACCTCCCCCGCCGTGATCGGCGCGCAGTGCGAAGCTCAGAACGACAAGGGAAGATGGGCCATCGACACCACACCCGGCGCGGCCACCATCCACCGCTCCTATTCCGACCTGACCGTCTCCTGCAGCGGGGCTGGCATGACAGGCACGGCCAGGGTGCGCTCCTCCACGAAAGGCATGGCGGTCGCCAACGTCTTCAACGGCGTGATCATCGGCGGCGCGATCGATGCCAATACCGGCGCGGCTTACGATTACCCGGCTACGGTCACCGTGCCGATGGTTCCGGCGCGCGCCTATTCCATCGATCTTCCGTACGGCGCCGGCATGCCGGTTGCCTACCAGAAGCTCAGCTACGGCTTCGTTGCCGGCGAAGAAAAGAAATAATCATCATGTAAAGGAGACCATCATGAAGAAGCTTTCCACTCTTGCTCTCGTTTCCCTGTGCCTGATCGGTGCGGCGGGATCCGCTAACGCCGACATGATCGTGCGCGATGCTAATAACCGCCAATACGTGGTACGCGACGATTACAATCCCAATTACCGCTATCAAGGCGGCTATTACCGCACCGCCACCACCGGCTATTATTATGGCGCACCGGAACGCTCGTGGAATGCCACCGCCCATGCGCAGTCGCGCCTGATGATGCTCGGCTACTGGGTCGGCCCTGAAGGCGCCAATGGCGTGATCAGCAACCATACAGTCAACGCCGTCAAGAAGTTCCAGCGCGCCCATCGCCTGAAAGTGGACGGTGTGGTGGGTGAACGCACCGCCTCGGCCCTGGAGCGCGCGACGTATGAGCGCTACGGCTATGGTTACGGTTACGCACCCTATCAGGGCGGATACCACTATCAGCCGGCGAGCTACTACTCCTATCGCTGAACCCAGCCTTCTTAGTCATGAAGGGCTGTTGCTCCGGCAACAGCCCTTCACTGCATTCCGCGTGCGGTAAAAAAAATTGCTGTCGCTGAGGTATACTTTTCTCCCGTTCTATGGTGTCATTGCCCCTCTCGCATGACTCCATGAAAGCGTATGGGGATAGAACTCGAACATTTCGACAAGCTGGGGCCGTTCCTGCAAGCGGCGCGCGAAGCGAAGGGCACCACTCTTGCCCACGCGGCCAAAAGCCTGCGCATCCGCCAGGAATACCTGGAGGCGCTGGAAAGCGAGTCTTTCGAAAAAATCCCGCATCCCGTGTATATCAGCGGCTTCCTGCGCAGCTATTCCACGTATCTGGGCGTGGACGGCAACGCGGTGCTGGAATATTTCCACCTGCAGAGCCGCACGCCGAAAAAGCAGCTCACCGCGCACGACCTGCCGGTGCGCACCGGGCGGGCGGGCAATGCCACACTGATTCTTTCCGTGCTGGCGGCCATCCTGATTTACGTCGTCTGGTACTGGCTGAGCCACCGTGCGCCATCGGAGCCGGAAGAACAGGTGGCGGAAATCCCCCTGCATCTGCGCTATCTCACCGAAGACGACCGCCCGCGTGACATCGATTTCGACAGCGCCGCCACCCGGCTGCAGCGCAACACCAGCTATCTGAGAAGCGAGCGCAGCGCTCCCGCCTGGCTCGACGCGGACACCCCGCTTTCCTGGAAATTCTCGCAGGAAATGCTGAAAGATATTTCCGTCGTGCCGTCGCTGAAGGAAGTCTCCAAGCTGTTCGCGGCAAAGAAAACCGATGACGCCGAGGAGGAAAGCGGCGGAGAAGAAGAAACCGCAACCGATACATGCCCATTCTTCCCCCTGATGCTGCGCGCGTTTCCAGATTCGGGAAGCATCACCATTGATATTCGCGATAAGGTGTGGCTGCAGATCACCACGCCCGGGGGCCACGCGCTGCAGAGCCGCACCTTCCAGCCTGGTGAAACCCTGGTGTTGCCGCTGGGACAGGGCTTGACGCTCGACGCCAGCGAGGCAAAGGCCATCAACTTACGAATTGGAAATGCGCAACTCCCACAGCCGAACAGCCCGGGCCGGGCCGTGCGGGCGTTTCCACTTGATAGTGTGTGGTTGCTTCAGAAATAGCAGCATTGCGAGGGAGCTAGCGACGCAGATCTACTGCGCGTCCAGACCGAACGCCGTGTGAAGCGCGCGCAGCGCCAGTTCGGTGTATTCCTCGGCGATCAGCACGCTGATCTTGATTTCCGAGGTCGAGATCACCTGGATGTTGATGCCCTTCTCGCCCAACACCTTGAACATCTCCTGCGCGATGCCCGCATGGCTACGCATGCCCACGCCGATGATTGAGACTTTCGCCACGTTGGCGTCGGTGTGCAGCTTCTTGTATTCGAGCGTGGCGCGGCTATCCTCGATCACCTTGGTGGCGTTCGCGAGGTCGGCCTTGGGCACGGTGAAGGTCATGTCGGTGGCCTTGCCGTCCTCGGTGACGTTCTGGACGATCATGTCCACGTTGATGTCGGCTTTCGCAAGCGGCCCAAAGATCGCCGCCGCCACGCCGGGCTTGTTCGGCACTTCGGCGAGCGTGATGCGGGCTTCGTCGCGGCTGTAGGCAATGCCGGTGATGCGCGTCTGTTCCATGATCTCATCCTCATCCACGAGTAACGTGCCGGGAAGGTTCGCGCCCGTCTGGTCGACGAAGCTGGAGAGCACCTGCACCCGCACCTTGTGATTCATTGCCATCTCCACGGAGCGCGTCTGCAAGACTTTCGCGCCCTGGGAGGCCATTTCCAGCATTTCCTCATACGTCACCTTGTTCAGCTTCTTCGCCTTGGTGACGATGCGCGGATCGCAGGTGTAGACCCCGTCCACGTCGGTATAGATGTCGCAGCGTTCCGCCTGGAGCGCCGCCGCGATAGCAACGGCCGAGGTGTCCGAGCCGCCACGGCCGAGCGTGGCGATGCGCCCGTCCGGCCCGATGCCCTGGAAGCCCGCCACCACCGCGACCTCGCCCGCCTTGAAGGCGTCCTGAATGGGGCCGGACTCAATGTGCTCGATGCGCGCCTTGCCGTAGGCGTCGTTAGTCTTTAGTGGAATCTGCCAGCCCTGCCAGGAACGGGCGGGCACGCCCATGCCCTGTAGCACCAGCGCGAGCAACCCACTCGTCACCTGCTCGCCGGTGGCCACCACGGCGTCGTATTCCTGGTTCTGGCGCTTATTGGAAAGCGGCGAGACCTCGCGCACCCAATCGACCAGCTGGTTGGTGACGCCCGACATGGCGGAAACGACCACGGCCACCTGGTTGCCAGCCTCAACCTCGCGCTTCACCTTGCTCGCGACGTTGCGGATGCGCTCAATATTGGCGACGGACGTACCGCCGAATTTCATGACTAGGATTGGCATAACCGCCTCAGGAAAACGGAGGCAGAATGTAACGATCTGGATGGGAAAGAAAAGAGATTTGAATCGAACAATATATGTTGATATATATCAATAGACTAAATCCTGCCACTCCTTTGCACTTCCTCAAGGGAAACAGCCTGCGTCGCCTGGGAGTAAAGGCCTGCACTGATTTCGCGCATCTGTTCCATGCTCACCCGCAGTTCTGGCCCTGGATCTTTGATCTCCAAAGCCTCCGCAATGGCGCACACCATATCCGGATGCGTGAGGGTGAGGTACAGCTCTCCGCGATCTCCCACGCCGCATTGCGGAGTATTACCTTTATTTTCGGCATCGAGAAATACGCTCTCATCCACCAGCACGTTTAATGGAGCCAGCATCTCCAACTCAGCATAGATGCTGTCCAAAACGGAGCGCAACTGGCTGTGGTCGCAGGTCATCGCAGTGCCTGGGGTCATCAACAATCCATGACGAGAAAGTAATGCGCACATGGGTTGGTCGGTAGCGCAGAGGGTGAACGTCGCCTCAGGTCTTCCCGGCCTCGGCATGATGCTAAGATCACTCGTATTGCAAAGTGTTTCCACGAGGCTATGCTCCGCTTCATCCGCCAGGTTGCTGCCTGTCAACACGGATCGGCGCACGTAAAACTCTTCCCAGCTCATGGTTTCCACAGAGCCTTCCACAAACACCCCGTTTGCGTCGCGCGTCGTAGTTTGAAACGCTACAGAGGAAAGATCGACCCTTCCGTCCTGCTTCAGCATCACGGGAAAAAGTTCGCAGTGCACGCCGAGAAGCACGCTCAGGGCTTCCCCCTCACGCGCGCTTTCCTGCAGCAGAGGAAGGAAGCGCTCCCTTATGTCGGTCTCTGTCATGATGAAGCCTTCCAGGGGAACACTCATCAACAGCGGCGCCCATCCTATATGCACGAAGCAATCCTGCATCGCCCCGTGGTTGCCGATCCGTTCAATATGCACATCCGGCAAATATCCGCCGAATCGGTAAAGCTTTCCAATTGCCAGCTCTATTTCTTCAGCCAACTGATCGTTGCGCTGCGCGAGATCCTGCGGCACGCGGCTATCGGTGCCATCGGTGAGATGGGCAGCAAGGCCGGTTCCGTTTGTCCTTATCCAGGTCAATACGCGGGCAAACAATGCCTCAGGTAACGAGTCCTGGAGATATTCCCGGACGGAGCGGGTGGTGCAATTGCCCCATGCCTGCGGCGGCGCCACCTTGAAATCGAATGCTTCGGATACCTTGCACCGATCGATAGCAGCTTGGAGCGTTGCAAATTCGAGAGAATCCCCTTCAACGAACTTCTGCTCGACCAAGCTCACGATGATGGCTTTGGCTTCCTCGGCATCCTCCAACGTGAGATGAAAGCGCTCCACCGCACGCACCTGGGTCGAGGAAATTTCCACGCTGCCGTTACCGGCGTTGTAACATTCCATCACATAAGCGCCGCCTTCCTGCCGAATCCTGGTAACCGTGGCATGCGTTGCATAGCCGCTAGCCAGCAATACCTCGCCGCTATCGCGCAACTCAGCGACGGCGGCGTCCACATAAGCGGCGCGATCCTTGATCTTGCCGAATTCAAAATAGGAACCAAGCGCCCATAGCTGGTTGCTCGCCCGGTAAAGCCTTGCCTCATCCTCCGGCGAAAGGGCGTGGAGGTGCGCGTATGCCGCCAGAAGAAATCCATAACCTGACAGCATGTTCCCGAAATCCGCACCTTCCGCATAGCCCGCGGCAATCGCCGCGCGGTCATCGGTTTCCAGCTGCGTTAACCTAGTCACAACGCTGTACATATCCAGCGGCGGTTCATCGAGATTCGGGCGGTAAAACTGCATGGGCGAGCAAAGAAAAACTTTATTTTATAATACATTGCTCGCATTAAGGATTCATGACGGCGTGTAATCTATTATTTCTTATAATATTTTCTCCGCATTACCCTCGCATCTTCCCGCCGGCCGCCTTCCCTGGCGTAGTAATCGGCGCGGTAGCCCACCTGCTCGAACCCCGCGCCGCGATAGAGCCGCTCGGCGGCATGGTTTTCCACTCCTACTTCCAGAAATGTTTCGCTCGCTCCCATTTCCTCCAGCGCTGACAGAGCGGCGGCAAGGAGGGTTTTACCTAATCCTTTTTCCCGCTGTCCGGGCACGACGCCGATGGTCATGATCTCGCCCTCCCCCTCCACGGCGCGGGCGATGCACATGGCCGCGCCGGGAATCATGAGCGCCACCGTGCCGGGCACGGCCAGCATGGCGCGCAGGTCATTTTCGCTCCAGGGTTTCGGGAAACAGCGCGCGTGAAGCGCCGCGAGCTGGGCGACATCCTCCGTCGGCAACGGCTCGGCCATGGTCAGGCGGCGGGCTTGCCGAAGACGCCGATCATGCCAAGCTCGCCTTCCATGAGCATCGTTTCCTCAAGGTGAAGGCGGGTGAATCCCGCGCCCTGCGCGGCGGCCTCCACGGCCTCGCGGCCATGCGCGAACCAGCCGCCTTTCACGTCCGGCGAGGGTGCGCCCTCCTGGGCGGCACGCACCGTGAACACGAAGATCCCACCCGGCTTGAGCGCGGGCGCGACATGCTGGAACACCGTACCGAGATCGCGCAGCAGCTGAAGCGCGTGGATCGCGGTGACGACATCATACCCGCCTGCGGTCGCACCGGTCAGGAACGCGGCTGCGGAAGCTTCGTGCAGCGCTTCGTACACTTTCCGACCGCTTTCAAGGCTTTTGCCAGCAGCGATCTCCAGCATGCGGGGGGAAATATCCACCCCCGTCACCAGATGCGCGCGCGACGCGAAGGCCTCGCCGGCCAGGCCCGTGCCACAGGCGAGGTCCAGCATCGTCGCCATGTTTCCCTGCGGCAGGAACTGTTCCGCCGCGCGGAATGCCTGGGCGGGGGCGTCATAGCCGCGCTCTTTCACGAACAGCGTTTCGTAATCCTCGGCGATGGTGTCGTAGAAATCTTTTGAAACCGCCTCGGGCACCGCCTCGAAGCGCCCCGGTTCCTGGATCACGCCGCGCAGGAAGGCAGCGGGGGTAAAGGCAGGGTCGATTCTTACCGCCTCTTCAAATGCCTGCGCGGCTTCGGCATCACGATCCTGACACAGGCGGCAGATGCCCAGATAATACCATGCCCGCGCATCCCCCTTCGTGAGGTAATTGACCAGGCGGAAGCGGTAAGCGGCGTCGCCCAGGCTGCCGCGCGCGAGGTGAAACACGCCCAGATGCAGGTTGGTGGCGGCGAGGTTGCGTAAGCGCTCCACCAAGACCGGAAACGATCGAATAGTATCCCGGATGCCTTCCACCGCCCAGCGCCGCAAGGCGCCGAAAAGCAGCATTAGATCCTTGACGACACTGCCGCGTGTTTTGCGTTTTTTCTTTGCCATGGGGGTGGGATCTCCTACAATTCCGCTGAGTATTCCTTACAACCCCTGAAAAATCAATTGCCCCCCAGCCCCTCCCCCGCCTTTTCCGCCCCCAGCGTCGACGCCGAGGAAATCCGCCGCTTCTCGGCGCTTGCTGAAACCTGGTGGGCGCCCGACGGGCCGATGAAACCCCTGCACCGGCTGAACCCCGTGCGGCTGGCGTTTTTGCGCGACCGCGCAATGGAGCATTTCCAGATGAAAAATGAAGGTGTTGCGCCGCTTTCTGGGCTTTCGGTTCTGGATATTGGCTGCGGCGGAGGGCTGGTGGCCGAACCGCTTGCCCGCCTTGGCGCGGCGGTGACCGGCATCGACGCTTCGGAAAAAAACATCGCCGTCGCCACGCTGCATGCGGAAAAGAGCGGCACTAACGTCACCTACCGCCATGCGAGCGCGGAGCAGCTCGTGGCGGAAGGCAAGCGCTTCGATCTGGTGCTGGCACTCGAAGTGGTGGAGCACGTCGCCGACGTGGAGGGCTTCCTCGCCGCCGCCTGCTCGCTGGTGCGGCCCGGGGGAGCGCTCGCAGCGAGCACGCTCAACCGCACCGCGCTTTCCTACGCGCTCGCCATCGTGGGAGCGGAATACATCATGCGCTGGCTGCCCAAAGGCACGCATCAATGGAGCAAGTTCCTGCGCCCTTCGGAGCTTACAAACGCGCTGTGCCGGCAGGGCATGGAGATCGCCGGGATGAAAGGGCTTTTCTACAATCCGCTGAGCGGCGACTGGATGCTGACGGAACGGCTGGACGTGAACTATCTGCTCTTCGCCACGAAGCCTAATTGATTTTCTTCGCCGGAATCGGCAGCGGCAGCAGGGAGATGCCTTCCTCCCACATCGACTTCACTTCCCGAAAGGATGCCTGACCGCGAATGTTCTCAGGTTCTTTTTCACCGTAATGAATTTTACGCGCTTCCTCGGGCAGGTTCTCGCCGACGTCTTTGAAATGCGTTTCGATCTCGCTCTTCAACGCCTGCAGCAGGCGCATCGTTTCGCCGGTTTCGGTATCGGACAAAGCCGCCGCCCCTGGCCTTTCCGCGGCGGATGAGAGGATCGCGGGAGCCATCGGCGCCTTGCCGATTTCCCTGCTGGCGCAATGCGGGCAGGCGATCTGGCCGCAGACGACCTGCTCGTCATAGGCGGCTCCGTCACGGAACCAAGCCTCGAACACATGGCCGGACGCACAATGCAGATCAAACAAAATCATGAAAACGAACCCTCTTTTCGCGCACTATACCACAAAACTTGTTTCAAAGATATGACAGCGCGGCATTCACATGCCGGAAGGATAGGTTTCAAACACCTCTCCCTTGTGCCACAACCCCGTCGCCTCAAGCGGTTTCAGCGCGCGCGTGGTGTCAAGGTGGATCACGGCATCAAACTGCTCCGGCAGTTTCGTGAAGAAATAATGGCTCTGCCTCTCAGTCTGCGGCAGGTAGAGCACGCCGATCGCCCGTTGCAGCCGCGACAGGCCAAGGTGACGCACAAGCTTATCGTTATCACGCAACAGCAGCATGAAATCGCCCACTCCCGTTTCATGAAGCAGCGCCTCGCAGCTTTCGTTCATCGCCGGGCGCACGATCTTGTGCTCGGCCGGCCCGTCCCACGCCGAGGCGGCGGTGACGGTGCCGCGATAGGTGGAAAGCCCGATCAGCACCGCGTCACGCCCATGCGCCTCGCGCACCAACTGGCCGAGATTCAGCTGCCCTTTCTGCCCCATCTCCGTGGCGCGCGCATCGCCCAGATGCGAGTTATGCGCCCAGACCACGATCTTTGCCGGTTCGCCGCGCTGCTCGGTAAGATGACTGGACAACGAGAATAGCGTGTCGGCCATATGCCGGTCACGCAGGTTCCACGAGGATTCCCGGCCCTCGAACATGGCGCGGTAATACGCTTCCGCGTTCACCACGAGCTTCGCATTCTGCTCAGCGCAGAAATATTCCTCACCCGCAGCGAAACCATCATGGGTCAGGAATTCGTAACGCCGCTGGCGCATCTCCACCAGCTGGCGAACCACGTCATGCTTGCAGGACGGCGTCATTCCCAGCGCCGCCGCGTAGCCGTATTCCTGCGGATCCCAATCGCCATGGCCGAAGCAGCCATAATAATGGCGCGCGCGGGTTGCGGCGGCGGGATCGGCCTTGTCGAGATACTCCAGCACCGCATTGATGGAATGATGCAGGCTGTAAAGATCGAGTCCGTAAAACCCCACCTTTTCCCGCCACGATGATTTTCCACCATTATATTCGCGCAGCCAGTCGAGGAACTCCACCACCGCCTCGTTGCGCCACATCCATGCCGGAAATCTCTGAAATCCGACCAGGGCATCAGTGGCGCTGGCAGCATTGCCTTCGCCGCGCACAAATTTGTTCGCGCCGTAGGCATCCGGCCAGTCGGCCTCCACGGCCACGGCGGAAAAGCCGTAATAGCGGATGAGCTGGCGCGTGATCTGCGCCCGCATGCGGTAAAATTCCTCGGTGCCGTGCGTCGCCTCGCCGATCAGCACGTAGCGCGCGTCGCCGATCATGTCGAGCAGCGGCGTGTAATCCGACACCGCGCCGCGCAGCACGATGGCTGCATCACGTATCTCGCGGACGAGACGGTCATGGGCGCTCATGAGTGCTCCTTGGGAATTTCCTGGTAAAAAGGATTGAGGAAATTTTTTACCTCGTCGTCAGTGGTCGCGGAAAAATCTTTATAGAACTGCCCCACCCCGCCGAAATGCCGGGGAATATCCACGAACGCGACCTCGTCGGCAACTTCATCAAGCAACGCCGCGGCGTTGCGCGATGCCACAGGCGCCGCGGCAATAATGCGCGCCGCCTTCTTCTTGCGCGCCGCCAGCACAGCCGCATGCATGTTGGCACCCGTCGCTAGGCCGTCATCCACCAGGATCACGGTTTTCCCCTCAAGCGATGGTGGCAGATGTCCCTGACGGTATTCACGGGTACGGCGCTCCAACTCCTTGCGTTCGGCAATAAGCACACTCTCCACCTCACGCGGAGATACGCCAAGTTCATGGATGATATTGCTCAGCACTTTCACATCGCCATTAGCGATGGCCCCCATCGCCAGCTCCTCCTGCCCCGGAAGCCCAAGCTTGCGCACCAGCATCATGTCAAGCGGCAGCCGCAATACGCGCGCCACTTCGAACGCCACCGGCACCCCTCCCCGCGGCAACCCAAGCACGATCGCTTGGGGGGCATGCCTGTAATGAAGCAACTCTTTTGCCAGAGCCTTGCCTGCTTCCTGCCTGTCGGTGAAATACACGGCCATGCCTCCCTCCCTTCTTCTTAACGCGCCACGTTGGCATCATTCCGGCATGAGTTCCTTGACCGCAATCAAACGCTTCTGGCTTCCCTTAAAGGGGAATCTTGCCGTCCAGGTTGTTTTCGATTAAGGGTAATGGCATTGAAAATGAAAGATTACCCTAGCCATGATCGTGCCCGAAATTATCCGCACGCTGCCCCTGTTTTCGGGGCTGACAGAACAGGAACGGGATACGCTGCTGGCCGGCGGCCATCTTCGTTCCTGCGCGCGCGGGCAGACGTTGTTTCAGCACGGCGAACCGGTTGCGCATTTTTATATCCTCATCAGCGGCACCATTCAGCTGTTTCGCGTCAATGCGGAGGGCAACGAAAAAACCGTGAACGTGCTCAAATCCGGCCAGACGCTCTGCGAAAGCGAGATCATGGATTCCTGCCGTCACCACCGCGTCACCGCCAAGGCGGTGGATGACTGCTCCATCATGGAATTCTCCGTCACCTGGCTGAAGGATACGGCCAAGAAACACACGCCTTTCGCGCTCAACCTCCTGTCGCTAATCGCCCAGCAGAGCCATCTGGCGGAGGTGGAGGCAGAGCACCAGGCGACCATGAGCGCCACCCAGCTGGTGGCCTGTTTTCTGCAGCGCATGTGCGTGCTGTATGACTTCGACCCCGCAGGCTTTGACCTGCCTTACAGCAAAACACTCATCGCCTCGCGCCTGGGCATCGAGTTGGAAACCTTTTCACGGACGCTTTCCAAGCTTCGCGAAAACGGCATTACCGTGAAGGGAAACAGCGTCGTCATCCATGATCTGCAGCGCATCGAAGATTTTGTCTGCGGCTTCTGCTCCATCGCCGAGGACTGCCCCACCCATCAGGCGCTCGAGCGCAAGGCCGAAAACTCGGCACGGCCCAAACGGCATTCGCATTAAGCTTTCTTCTCCAGGTATTTCTCCAGCTCGCCTTTGCCGTATTGCGTAAGATCCTTCGACATTTCCATCATCACCGCGTTCAGCACGTCTTTATTCAGGTATTCGCGCAGCTCGCCGAGCCTTTTCGAGGGCGCTACCAGCACCAGGCGGGCGAATAAACCTTCCGCCTTCGCCTTGTTCAGCCTGCCAGCAATGCTTTTCATGAACCGCCGCTTTACAGCCTCGTGAACATCCTCGTGGGGTTCGGCCGCATGCCGCGCCATGCCCGCGCTCTCGAACACGCGCCCGCGCTGATGGTTGCCGGTTTCAAATGCCTCATCAGATTCCGCGCGTAAATTCCATTCGGGCAAGGGGAACAGGGCCATGGAGCTTTTCTCCGCGTAATGCCGCCTGCGCGCATTGCCCGCCAGCGGGATGCGTTGTTCCTTTTCCGCGCGCACGAACATCTGGGCAAATCCACCGTCCGCCACCAGCACCCAAGTTACCAGCGCCTGCCGTTTCCTAAGTCCGCTTCTGGCCATGGCTTTCCTCCACCTTGACTGTTTTTCTAAACCGGAAAGGCACAAAATGCTTTGATGGCGGTCAAATACGCGAGGTGCCTTCTTCAAAAAAGAAGTCATTATGAAACAAGCCTTATCAATTACCCATATTCTTTGCCTTTTACCGCCATG
>JAFLCR010000035.1 GCA_017302755.1 Alphaproteobacteria bacterium | reverse complement strand
CGGCGAGGGTGTTACCTTGGGGCCGGATACGGTGGTGCATGTGACCCGCGGTGGGCACAACACGCAGATTGGCGACGGCGTCGTCATCGGCAGCCATGCCATTATCCATGCCTGCAACATCGGGGCGGGGGCGGTGATTGGCGACGGGGTGGTCGTCATGGATGACGCTGTTCTGGGCAAAGATTCTCTATTGCTTTCCGGCTCCGTGCTGCCGCCAGGAAAGAAGATTCCGGATGGCGAAGTCTGGGGCGGCAATCCTGCCCGCAAAAAAGACATGGATGTAGAAGCAGCGCTGCGCGCGGGCGAAGAGATACGCGACCGCGTGAAGGAATCCGTTTCCAAGCTTCCGGCTCCCGTCACGCGCGACAATAAGACGATCATCTCCGAAAAAGCCTTTGTTGCGCCCAACGCCGTGCTTGCCGGGCCGATAGCCATCGCCGAGGAGGTCGGCGTCTGGTTCGCCTGCGTGCTCGATGCCATGCTAGCTCCTATCAGCATTGGCGCACGCACCAATGTGCAGGATGGCACCGTGGTGCGTGGACTGGAGCAATATCCCTGCCGCATCGGCGCCGGCGTCACCATCGGTCACCGCGCGGTGCTCGAAGGCTGCATCGTGGAGGACGACGCCTTCATCGGCATGGGCGCGGTATTGCCCAAAGGCGTGGTCGTGCGCCGTGGCGGCTGGGTGGCGGCGGGAGCGGTGCTGCCCGAGAACACGGAAGTCAGCACCGGAGAGATCTGGGCGGGCAATCCGGCGGCGCTGTTTCGCCCGATAAAAGCGGAAGAAGCGGCATTCATCCCCGTTTCGGCGGCGAATTATGCCGTCCACGTGCCGGAATATCTAGGCATTTTTCCGCGTATCTAAGCGACGACGGCTTTCTTGCTTTTCCAATATCCCCCGGCGCTGAATGCCTTCCAGGACCAGCGCGCCCAGCCAGTGACGGCAAAGGCGAGCCACAGCGCCCAGGCAAGCATCACCCCGCGATAGACCCAGAGCGGTACGGAGAACACCCAGGGCTGCGGCAGGGTGGGGCCGCTATTATCCTGATACCAGCGCAGCTGATGGCCGTAGGAACCGTTGCCTTCGATCATCATGTCCGGCTTGCCAAGCAAACCGCTTTCGATGCCCGAAATGAGCGCGGCAACGGCCAGGATCACCCAGAAGGCGATCAGGCACTGCACGATATTGAACCTCCATCGTGCCGTGGATTCCAGCGTTCCGCTTTCCGCCCGGCGCTGGCGATAGCCAAGCGCAAGCAGAAGCCCGGCGAAAATCGCCGTTCCGAAGATGCCGGACTGCACCATGCCCATCAGCAGCAGGAACCAGTGCCGCACTTTGAGCGGCGTCAGCTTGGCGGCGGCCGCGCCGACCGAGAGCAGCAGCACCAATGGCACAAAGCTCCAGAACAGCACCGCCGGACCCATGATGGGGCCGCCAGCGAACAGAATCCACCGGTCCTGCGGAATTGTCAGCTGGGTTTCTGCATTGACGCCGGGAAGGCCGACGGTGACCTCAGGCGCAGCGGTATTCAGTTTCACGCCTTGCGTATCTTTCCAGTGGATCAAGAAATGCTGCGCTCCCGGTGAGATAGGAAGGGTAACCGTGCGGCCCTGCTGCTTGACTGGTAGCACCATGTTCGCCAGCTCCACGCGCTCGACATTGGCGGTTTCCGGCAGCAATACGTCAAGCTGGCTTGCCTGGCTGCTACGGAAGGATAGAGCCAGTGTGGTCTGGGCGGATTCACCGCCTAGCGAGACATTTAAACTGGAGCGCTCAAGCGTTCTGGTCGGTCCTTCGACGCCTTGGGGCTTCACCATTCGCAAGGTCAGTGTTTCGCCAGGCCGCGGTTGCCATTCGGGAATGAGCGCGCCCTCCTGCGGCACAGTTTCGGGCAGTCCTTCCGCCTGCATGTGCCACAAGGGCAGCGCTTCCACGCGCCAGGTTTCCACCCAGTCTGCGGTTGCGGGAGCGGTGAATGTCAGCGCGTCGGTTTCGCTCAGCCGCGAGCTCCAGGAAAGCGTATCCGCTTCCGGCGCAAGCAGCACACGCGCCGCGCCGTCCTTAACCAGAATGCCTGCCGTGGTGACTGATTCGCCGGCCAGCAACGGCACATTCAGCGCGATGGCCGTTCCGGTTGCACTGATACGCTGCACCTGCGTCTGCATCGTCCAGGTGAGGCCCAGCTGCAAACTGCGCGTCACGCGCACGAAGCCCGGAATCTGCGTGACCGGTTCCGGCGCGTCTGGCGTGGAGGGCGCCGCACTCGTAGCCTGGCGCACCAGGCGCAGACTGCCTTCCACGGTGTTGTCCTCGGCGATGCCCTGGACATCCCATCCCGACAGCTCGGCGGAGGCGTAAGCAGGGGCAAGGGGCAGGGTGATCTGCGCGGCTTCATTTTCCGGCAATGCTATCTGCAGCACGACCGTATGCACGCCCTTGCCGAGATGGATCCACAACTGGCCGTTCTCATCCCGCTTCAATTTCCCGGCTGGCGCGCCATCCGCCTCCACGCGCAGCAAGGCGGCGCTATTGCCGGGTGTTGGCAACGGCACGGCGACGGATTCGCCAAGCTGCAGTTCCGCGGTCATGGTCAGCTGCTTGCCCTGGTTGGAGAGCGTCAGGCGGGAAATATGCGCGCATTCCGGCAGGCATTCCGGCTTCTTCTCATGGGCGGTTTGAATATAGGCTTTAAGCTCTTTCAGCATCTCCTGGGAGGGATACGCCTCGATCTCAGCCTTTGCATGACCTGGAAGCAGAAGGAATATGGCAAGCATCGCCGCAGCGGTGCGTTTCCATGAAGAAAGAGGAAGCAGCTTTTCCGGAAGCCTGCCCACCAGCAGCAATGTGATCACCGCGATCATGCCCACGCGCAGGAAAGCCAGCGCCAGGTTCACAGAGGGTGACAGCAGCCAGAGCGTGAATTGCTGGCCTTGGCGCACAGGCCCGTCCCAGTTGAGCCAGACGGCTTTGCCGTCCCAGGTGGCGACGCCGCGGCCAGTCTGCACGTTGATGCTTGGGTCGTACTGGTAGTTCTGGGAAGGGGAGAGAGACGATGCAATGCCTCCCCTGTCCATCCGCTTCAGCTTGCGTGCGTATTCTTTCGTCAATGCTTTTTCCTCACGCATCATGTCGGCGGCGCCTTCCATGGCAGGCACTGGCGGGGGGGGAGGAGGGGCCATGGCCGCAGAGGGTCTGGCTGCGGACTGATCCATTTCCTGCATCATCATTTCAGGTTCCGCCGCTGGTTTTGGAGCAGCCATGTTCATCACGTTCGCTCCCGTGCCGATGGCGCCGACAAGGCCCAGGCCAGGAAGCGTGGCGCCCAGTTGCGGATAAATAGCCTCGCGCAGATGGAAAATCGCGAAGGGCAGCACGGTCACGATCAGAGCGAACAGGACAAGGCGCTTGCCCACCATTGCCGTTTTGCGCAACCATCCTTCCGGCAGCACGCCGAGCAGCGGCTTGATGCACAACAGCAGCAACACAAACACCGTGAAGGCCGGAAGTTCGGGATGCAGGAGCGCCAGACCGCTAAGCAACACGGCGCCCGCACGGGCGCCCAGCGCCTTATAGGCAGCCACGGCCGTCACGAGCACCAGGAACAAATCCAGCAGCGTCCATCCGCCGATCCAGCTGGGGTTGGCGCGGTGTGCGCCTGTCGCTGCGAACAGGCGCCATCCCGGCGGGAGGTAGAGGGTTCCGCTCAGGCTTTCCACATCCGTTTGCCAGCCCGTGGCGTTAAGAGTGCGCGCGTCAGAAAGAATGCGGTTTTGCGCTTCGAGGCGAATGGGCCCGCGCCGGACTTCCACACCCGGGGCTGCTTTCTCGTCCATGGCCGTGATGTACTGGCCCGCGCCGTTGATGGTGACGCGCCCTGGTTCAATGCCGGGGGCCATGCTGAGGCGTGAGCTGGAGCGCACGATGCCATGCAGCGTGTCCTGCACGGCGAACCCCTTGCCGTCGAAATTGAGGCGCCAGCTGCGGCTCATGCTCAGGCTGTCATGCGATGCGCCGTCGTCGCCTCGCCGTTTTTCCACCAGCTTGAAGCTTGTGCCGCCTTTGAGATAATAGGCGGGCAGGGATTTCCAATCTTCAGGCAGGCGCGTCTGGCTGGGATCGATCGCCTGTGGGCCTTGAATTTCAACCACGCGCAAGGCGGGCCTGGTTTCGAGCGTCCAGATTTCCTCATTCACCCAGACGGCACCCTCAGGCGGTTCGGCAAGAATCAGCTCTTGGATTTGCTCGGGATGTCGCAGGCGCAACGTTACATGATGCGTGCCGGGACGTAGCTTGACGCGCAGCATGCCGTTTTCCAGGCGGGCTGGAAGGTCGCTTTCAATGGAAAGCGGCACGAATCCAGGCAATACCGCCGGGCCAATCACGCTCTCGCGGGATTTGCCGGCCACTTCCATTTCTACATACACTTCCATCTGCAGCGGAATGTCATCCACGATCTTGCGGAATACCGTCAGGTCCAGACGGTCCGCTTCCGTGGCTTCCGCGGCATCCTGGCGCTTCAGCCAGATCTGTCCCTGCTCGCCTCGCTGGGGAAAGGTGACGGACGTGCCGTTCATATGCAGCGACACCACGGCCACATCTTCAGGAACCGAAAGGGTTTCAGGCATCTCCTGCCATGCGAAACTTCCCTTCACTTCAACCTGAGCTGCTTCGGAAAGATAGAGCGCCGGCGCTCCGTCTTTCGGCAGCACGGGATAAGGCTTGCCGTTCAGTGTCACGCCCTGCGGCCATTGGCCTTCACCGCCCGGAAGACGGACCCAACCCTTGCTGTCGAGCGCGCCTTTGAGCGTGAAGTGTCCGCCTCGCGCTTCTACGTTCATATCCAGGGACGCCGGCCATTCGCAGTGACGGGAATCTGGGTCGTTATAAGCGGGGGCGCAAAGCGGCGGATCGTAATCGCGCATGACCCAGCGCGACCAGGGTTGTAAAGGGGCGGGAATGTTTTCAGCGGAATAGTCGCGCGCGGTTGCGGGCGCGGCCAGCAGGATGAGAAGCGGCAGCAGGAACCAATGGCGCATGGCTGATTTCCCCAGAAAGATCTTTCTGCCTTAAGCCGAAAGGTTGAAAGTTGTGTTAAAGATTACGCGGCGGCGGACACCGGCGCAAGAGAGGCTTTCTCCGGCGCGCGCCTGCGCCAGAGAAAGCCGTCGAGCAGGTAATGGGTGATCTGCGGCAGTGCGAGCAGCGGCACCAGCCAGGCGAGCATGGCCGGATCGGCCAGCTTCGGCAGAGCGTGGAACCATCTGAAAAGCGTCGGGTGGTCGCGCCAGATCATCCCGTCCCAGAGCGCTTCCTCGGCCCAGGCGAGCGCCAGGGGAATGCCCACATAAATCGGCAGGAGCCGCTGCGAGAAGAATCTATCAATGAAACGGGGCGTTTCCCGGGAATGTGACGCAGCGCTCCGCCCGTGAATCCATACCAGCGCCATGTAGGGAATGCCATGCGCCAATATGTTCGCCGCCGTAAAAGCAAGATCGCCATTGAAGAGCACAATGCCCGCATACCACGATCCCGCCGTGCCGAGCAGAAGAAGATTGCGTGGCAGATTGAATGCCACGCCCTGCTTCGCTCGCCATATTTCCTTTGCCGCA
Organism: Alphaproteobacteria bacterium; assembly: GCA_017302755.1. Lineage (GTDB taxonomy): Bacteria > Pseudomonadota > Alphaproteobacteria > Rickettsiales > JAFLCR01 > JAFLCR01. Next base: position 8,563 of record JAFLCR010000035.1, on the reverse strand, counting down.
TACGTGGCGAGCAGCAGCAGGTAGATGATTTTTCCTGGTGGCTCCAGCCACGAGGGAAGCGCCAGGAAGTCTCCGGCAACAAACCAGTCAAAATGGCGTGGCAAATGTGTGTGCCAGTACAGAAGCGGGTAAAGCGTGGCCGCGTAAATGACGGCTTTGTCCAGCCGAAGCTGCCAGGAGGGGGCAGGAGGGTCGGCGCGGCGGTAGATCATAAAAAACCCATATTGCTGCCGCATGAAATGGAACACGGCGAGATAAGCCAGCACCCTCCAGAAAAGGAGAGGATCGACACGGTAAAGCAGCACGCCAGCTGCCCATCCGATCAGTGGCGCCAGGCGGTAGCGAAGCGGATGAGCAGCAAGTTCAACCTTATCGAAATATGTGCGGTAGAGCGTGGTGTAGACATGGGTAACATCCACGCCGACGATCAGCAGCAGCCACAGCCACGGCGGCACGCCTTCCTGCTGCGAGAAAAGACTGGGAAATGCAAAGAGTGCGGCTGTCACGGCCAGGCTGGGGCCAAGAATGAAAACGCCGTCCACGGCGGGAGAATGAATCCAGGCTTTCATAGCGATGTCGTGAAGCGGTGGCCAAGATGGCGCATGGCGCCTTCGGCGGCGAGCACGCCGCGATATTGCGCCTCCTCAAAAATGGAGAATCCGCTGAGATCGGAATGCGCGAAGAAGAAAGGAGGTTTTGGCCGAGCAGCCTCTTGCCGCGCTTCTCCCCATACGAAACCGGGAACCGGCCGTACCATGCCGTGCCCCCATAGCCATACATCCATGCGCGTGACCTTGCCTTCCAATTCCGGATGTATGCGATACAACTCGTTAAGCACAGGTTTCTGCCAGTCGGCGAGGGAGCGTTTCATCACTTCTTCGCGTGTCGTGTTGTGCAAAGGCCAGTAATAGCTGATGATGGTTTCCGTCGGCTTCTGATGCGGCGTCTGATGTGTTGCCACGACATAGCCGAGAAACGGACTGTCATAAATCACGTTATCCCAGGCCAGCGCCGCGCCGCGGCCTTCGGGCAGGCGCGAAAGCGTCAGGTTTGCCACCATCCAGGGCGCATAGGTGAATTCTTTGTCGGGGGGAAGTCCGAACAAGCGTTGGCAAATGAAATGCGGTACGGCGAAGATGACTGATTCGGTAGTAATGATGAGACTTTTTTCACGTGCTGCATCGAAGGCGTATGCCTCCACTCCGCTGTCAGCTTTACGGACGTCGTATACCAGGCATCGCGGACGGATATGTTTTTCCAGCTTTTGTCGTAATTTGGAGGCTATCCAGCCATTGCCCTCAGGCCAGGTGAGCACGGTGTGGGGGTCGGCATTGGCGGCTAGACCGCGCCGAGACGCGAAATAGTGGATGCCTGCCCAGGCCGAGGTTTCCGCTGGAAGAGTGGCGAAATCATCGCGGCAGCAATAGGTGACATACCAATGGAGGTCAGGATCCTCCAGTCCTTCACGCTTCAGAAAATCGTCGAAACTTATGCTGTCCAGCGCCAGCAGCGAAGCATCGCGCGAGGAAAGCTCCATGGGGATGGCGAATGCGGGCTTCCCATCGTTGCCTTTCAGGTTTTTGTAATGATCCATAAGACCGAAGAACCGATCGAATGCGTGGCGTGTTTCCTCGCTTGCTCCCAGCTTTGGCACCAGCCCTTCCTGCCACTGGCCGAAACGGTAGAGACGTTCCGGTGGGTCGGCGCATAGGTGCAGCTCGTTGTAAATCGGCACACCATTTCCATTTTTTCCCGTGATGACGCCAAGCTCCTGCAGAAGCTCTGCCGCAGCTTTGGTTTCCGCATTGGGAATGGGCACGTAATGCGCCCCCCAGGGATAAGGAGAAATATCTCCGGTTCCAAAGCGCGAATTTCCGCCGGTTTCCTTCTCCATTTCCAGGAGAAGGAAACCGTCGAAGCCGCTTTTCTGCAACTTCCAACCCGCCGAAAGCCCTCCCACGCCGCCGCCTATGATAAGCAACTTGGTGAAAATTGTTTCCGATGCTTCTGGAAAATTTTTCTTCCACAGGCGGTGTCCTAGTGTGAAATCCGGTCCCATCAGCTTTCCCGGGACGGAAAGCGGTGCGCTGCGCGCCAGAGCGGAGCGGGGAAGGGCTGTGGAGGCGCCGAGGCCTAGCCCGGCCAAAAGAAAATCGCGGCGGGAGATGCGGAACATGTCAGTTGTGCAAATACTCGCCCCATTCCGCCTCGAAACTGCGGACGAGTGCCTGATTGTGCAGCGTATTCACCGGGGCGGGCATCGGCCCCATATCGGGTGGAAAGGAGAGCATGTTGGAGAAGGTTTCCCGGTTCACGAAGGCAAGCCCGTCAGGGTAACGCGCGGCAGGCGTAAAAGGCCTATGCCCGGCAATAACAAACCCCCATTCGCCGAAGGAAGGAACCAGCGCATGATAAGGCGTCGCTTCAAGGCCGGCGGACTTGATGGTCTCGACAATGCACCAGTATGACTGGCGCGCTGCGAAAGGCGAGGTGGATTGAATGGCCGCTTGCCCATTCTCTGCAAGCGCGTTTGAGAGAAGCCGGTAGAACGCGCTGGAATATAATTTGCCTAGGGAGAACGTTGCCGGGTCGGGAAAATCGACCATGATGAAATCAAATTTCGCAGCGTCCGACCCGCGTGCTCTTAGCCACTGAAAAGCATCTGCGTGAACGATGTTCACTTTTGGTGAATGCAGGGATCGGCGATTGATCTCCCGCAACAGCGCATGGGTAGAGAAAAGTTCGGTCATAAGCGGGTCGAGGTCAACCAGCGTTACCTCCTCCACTGAGGGATATTTGAGAATTTCACGCACTCCCAGACCGTCGCCTCCGCCGAGCACCAGCACCCGCTTTGGCGCATCAAGGCTGGCCATGGCTGGGTGCACGAGTGATTCGTGATACCGGTATTCGTCGCGGCTGCTGAATTGCAGGTTGTTATTGAGGAAAAGCCGGAGATCGTTTCCACTTTTTGTTAGCACCAGCCGCTGATAGGGCGACGACCGGGAGAAAATCACGGAGTCGGGATATTGTCCGGATTCGCTGATTTCCATGATGCGATCCGAATACACAAAGCCCATCAGCAGCGCGATGAAAGCCGCGATCGCCCCGCCACGGTGCAGGCGTACCCAGGGAATGTCCTGCTTCAGCATGGCAAGCAGCCAGATTGCGACCGCGACGTTCAGCAGCCCGAAAAGAAACGCCGAGCGTATCAGACCCAGCTGCGGCACAAGAATCAGCGGAAACAGCAGAGAGGCAAACAGCGCGCCGATATAATCGAAAGTGAAAACACGGGAAACGAGATCGCTGAATTCCAGCTTGTCTTTCAGAATGCGAAGCAGCAGCGGGATCTCCACACCCACCAGCGTGCCGGTCACGAGCACGGTGCCGTAAAGCAGCACTCGGAATTCCTGCACATGAGGAAAAAGCAGAAACAGCATCGCTGCGGAGCATCCCCCCACGATGCCCACCAGAACCTCGATCTGCACGAACACTGCCAGCAGATTGCGCGTGATATAGCGCGACAGCCAGGAGCCGATGCCCATCGCGAACAGATAGGTGCCGATGATTGTCGAAAATTGGGTGACCGAATCGCCGAGCAGATAACTCGCCAGCGTGCCGGCGATCAGCTCATATACCAGCCCGCATGTCGCAATGACAAAAACGGAAAGTAGCAGGAGAAGCTGCATTTGAGCCTAGCTGTGGATGGCGGCGCCGATGATAAGCGCGATGCCGATCGCGATCGCGCCTACCATGATAGCCACGGCCGTATTCTGCTTCTCAACGATTTCTTTCCAAAGCTGATAGGGAGTCAGCTTGTCCGCCACAATGAAGCCGACAAGATAAATCACCAGGCCGATACCTGAAAAAAGCAGGGCATTGACAATGTAATTTGGGTTGATAACGATCTCCATATTTTCCTCCTATTTGTGATAATGCGATGCGGAGCGGGCGAGTTTCTGGCTGCTTGTGAGTGTGCTGAAGACGGCGTAGCCGTTGGCATTGGCCCAGCCGAGCATGGAAGCGATCAACATACAGAAAGCGAAATAAGCACGCGGGGTGGTGATCATGAGTGATCCTTTTCAGTCATCATCTTCTCCTGAACTGTAAGGGGAAAAGTCGCTGTTGCTCCAGCGTCGTGTTTCGAACGATCTGTCGCGCAGCCATTCCCACCCAAACCAGAGAAGCACCGCGCCGCAGGCAAGAAAAAAATTCGACCATATGGGAACATCGCGTTTCAGCGTAACCTGAACCGGCACGACAGAGGCGTTGGACTCTGTTTCCGCCGTCAGCCGGTAGCGCCCGCCCGGAATCGCGGAAAGCGTGGAAGAAGTGCTGCGGCTTCCTTCAGACCATGCGCCGTCGCTGTCTCGGCCCTCATAATATTCGATGCCTTGCACGAAATTATAGATCTTTCCTGTATCTTCATTGATCAGGGTGAAATCGGTTTCCGCCCATTGATTGGTAAGCATTGCACGACTGATGAGTTCGACATTCGCAACGGATTTCTCCAGCCTGAAAGGCGGGCTTACCACCACCTGGCTTTTTCCACCCGACAGTGCGATCGTCTGCTCGAGCGCCACCTGATTGGCGGAAGAGAAGAGCGTGAACACATGAATCACCACCAGTAGCGTTAGAAATATCGAGGCAATGCCAAACATCTTTCCTCTGCGCTCGCGGTAAGGCGACGGTTGATGAGGCGCGATATCGCGCTGCGCTCTTTGCGGCAGTGGAAGCTTGAAAGCTGACCATATCACCTGCGGCGGCACATATTCGCCAAGCGAAACATTGATCTCGCTCGTATCGCGCTCAATCGAGAACATATGAGGGGGCGAGATATAATCTTCCGTCTGCACGCTCTCGCCGCGTTTAACGCGCCAGTAAAACTCTCCCACCACGGACCGCACCACGGCTTCTCCGCGATCGAAAATCTCGTATTTTTTTCCGTAATAAGAAAACGAGCGAACGGCCAGGCCGTCGAGATCAGGATATTCTTTTAGCGGCGTCACAAAACTCCATGCGCCGTTCTGCTCCACTAGCCAGCGGAAGCCGTGATAGGGATTGAACAGCAGAAATTCCTGCCAGGAATACATGCCCGAACCATCGGTGCGGCGCAGGTTGCCAATGACTTCCCACTCGACGCCTTTGAGCCTTCCCCGCGTTCCAAGCTCAATGAGCAGGGGGGGCATTTTTTCCTGATAGGATTTCAGGATACGGTAATTCTCATCCAAAGCGTCGATGAGTGAGCCGCAGGAATTGCACACGGCGGTTACCGTATGTCCTCCGGCTCTGATATTTACAATGCCGCCGCAATTTCCGCAGGCGAACGACTTGACCGAGCCGCGTGGTTTTGGTGACGGAAGATCAGGCGAAGCGGGAGGGTCATTCTGCGCGTTCATAACGCCATCCCTCCAACTCGCGCAGATTGGAACACCGCATGCTGTCAAAGCTTGCGTAGTGGCCCACATAAACGGCGGGCTGTTCGTTCTCTCCGTAATCAATTGTTGCGGTCAGTCCGTCCTTGCCGTTGATGTCCACCGAAACAGATCGCCTGCCCTTTGGTGCGGGAAAGGGAAGCTCGCCGTCGCTGCCTGCGCACACGCATCGTTTAATGTCGGCAATATAGAAGGGTTTGTTGTCCAGTGTAATCTTTTCCCCCGGCTTTCGTTCGCCCAGAGGCGGCGGTTCCACGGCGAGCGGGTAGTAGATCATGAAAAAACCCTGCGCCTCCGCAAGCCAGCCATGCGTGCCATCGTCCAGCATCATGCACCATTCGTTCCAGCTGCCGTTTTCCCAGGCGAGCCGCAGACGGCCGATCAAAGTGAAGTGTTTTTTGCCGTCATAACCTTCGCTGCCGATCTGAAACGGACTCATATCGTCCGGCAGCGCGGCCATTTCGCCGATCAGGCTGACGTCCATATCGCGCCGCACGATCAGCGAGGAACAATAGGCACATACCATCGAAATCGCGAAGGAAGAACGAAACGTAACCGGTGCGCCGCAGGAAGGGCAGGTGACGGTGATCACTTCATGCTGCTCAGGATTTCAGCTTTCTTGGCGTCGAATTCCGCCTGGGTAAGAATGCCTTTCTGCACCATGCCGTGCAGGCGCTCGAGCGTGGCAAGCATGTCTTCCTGCGAAGCGGGCTTGGCGTTGCCGCCGGCAATGCCCTGCAGCATGTTACCCATCATCTGCCCCATGGCCATGCCCGCGCCGATGCCGGCGCCGGCGCCGGCTACACCGCCTTCATTGCCGGCGGCGATGGAGAGGCTGTCTCCGGCCTGGAACATGGCGTATTTCTGCAGATCGCCCACCAGCCGCATCGAGCTGGACTTGTCGAGGTATTTTTGCAGCTCTTCCGGCAGCGAGATGCTCTGCACCAGGAAGCCTTTGAGCTCCAGCCCGTAAGGTGTGAGCGCCGGCGCGACGGCGTTGTAAAGCGTCTCCGAAAAATTCTTCTGGTTCGCCGCCATGTCGAGAAATGCGACATCGCCGTTGCCGAGGAAGCTGGCGAGCTCGGTCATGATGACGCTGCGAAGCTGGCCTTCCATCTCGTTCACGGTTACGGTTTCGCGCGTGCCGCTGACTTTCTGGTAAAAAGCTTTGGGGTCTTTCAACGCATAAGTGTAGATACCGTTCGCGCGGATGCGCAAGGCGCCGAATTCCTTATCGCGCACGGTGATGGGCGTGGCGGTGCCCCATTTCTGATCGAGCTGGTCGCGGGTGGAGAAGAAATACACATCCGATTTGAACGGCGAGGCAAAGAACTTATCCCAGTTCTGCAGGTAGGTGAGCACCGGAAGCGTCTGGGTGTTCAGCGTGTACATGCCCGGCCCGAACACGTCGGCCACCTTGCCTTCGTTGACAAACATGGCCAGCTGTGTTTCTCGCACGGTAAGCTTGGCGTTGTTCTGGATTTCATTGTCCTGCATCGGATAGCGGGCGGAGAGAATGCCGTCCTCCGGCTCCGTCCATTCGATGACGTCGACAAATTGCTTTTTAATGAAATCCATCAATCCCATACCGCCTCCTCAAAGTGAGCATGCCATGCACTATAGCGTTCTTAACAGGGAGCGAAAGGGGTTTTTCCCAAGCTCAGCTGCGCGCTTTCACATAGCTTCCCGGCGCATCCTCGATCGCCTTCATCTTGCCGTTGCCGGGAATCCGGGCGGGCACTTTCCCGCCCGAGAAATCCGCGTTCCAGCGATGCCAGTCCGGCCACCAGGACCCCTCAACCTGGGTCGCGCTTTCTAGCCACTGCTTGGGCGAAGGCGGGAGCTTTTCGCTGACCCAATGGCAGTATTTTGCCTTGGTCGGCGGATTGATGACGCCCACAATATGCCCTGATGCCGCAAGCACAAAGCGGCTGGAGCCTTTCATCAGTTGGGTGGCGGCGTAGGTGGACATCCACGGGGCAATATGATCCTCCCGCGTTGAGAGGAAATAGGAAGGGGTGGTGATGTTCCGAAGATCAATGGGCGTGCCGGCGATCGTCAGCCCGCCGGGGACGATGAGCCTGTTATGCAGGTACATGCTGCGCAGATAGAAGCTGTGCATCTTGGCGGGCATGCGGGTGGAATCGCTGTTCCAGTAAAGCACGTCGAAGGGGAAAGGCTCTTTGCCAAGCAGGTAATTGTTGACCACGAACGACCAGATGAGGTCGTTGGCGCGCAGCATGTTAAATGTGCCGGCCATCTCCTTCCCTTCGAGATAGCCCCTTTCCTCCATGCGTTTTTCCAGCTCGGAGATCTGCTCCTCGTCGATGAAGACGCCGAGGTCGCCCGGCTGTGAGAAATCCATCATGGTGGTGAGATAGGTCGCCGCTGCGATGGGCGACTTCCCCTTTGTCGCCAGATGCGCCTGGGTGGTGCCGAGCAGTGTGCCGCCCAGGCAGTAGCCAATAGCTGTGATTTCCTTTTCTCCCGTGGCATCTTCGATCACTTTCAGTGCCTCGAGCGGGCCTTCCAGAAGATAGTCATCAAATGTTTTCTCGCGGTGGCGCGAATCCGGGTTCGCCCAGGAGATGATGAATACGGTGTAACCCTGATCCACCAGCCACCGGATCAGCGAATTTTCGGGTGTTAGGTCGGCGATATAGTATTTATTGATCCAGGCCGGGATGAACAACAGCGGTTTCTGAAACACGGTTTCCGTGGTGGGGCTATACTGGATGAGCTCTATCAGGTCGTTACGGTGGATGACCTTGCCTGGCGTGGTGGCCAGGTTCTTTCCAACGGCGAAGGCTTCATCGTCGGTCATCTTAAGCACGAAATTGCCTTTGCCGTCCTCAATATCCTCGAGCAGATTGTCCACCCCGCGGGCAAGGCTTCCACCGTTGGTTTCCAGAAATTTCTTGATCGCTTCCGGGTTGGTGGCGAAGAAGTTGCTCGGCGAAAGCGCGTCCACGAACTGGCGCGTGAAGAACGCTACCTTATGAGCGGTGTGGGGGTCCAGCTCCTCTTTGGCCTTATTCGTCTGATCCAGTATCCACTGCGCGGTGAGAAGGTAGGACTGCTTCAGCGTATCGAAGAATATGCCCTGCTCCCACGCCGCGTCCTTGAACCGA
>JAFLCR010000034.1:9549-14189 GCA_017302755.1 Alphaproteobacteria bacterium | reverse complement strand
CGCCCAGCGACACCGAGAGCTTGCGCGCCAGCTCCGCGCCGATGATGATGCCGTCCGGGTTGGCGATGAGCTCGTCCACCGCCCCCTGCTGCATGTAGTTCTGGATCGTCGTGACGTCGCGCACCTCGCCGGGAATCATGCCGTTGAGCGTGATGCCCACGTCCCTCCCCGCGAAGCTCACCAGCGCCTGGCCCGCCAGCACCGGCGAGGCGCGCACGCCCGGCATGGATTTCAGACTTTCCAAAATCTGTTCGAAGCCGCGGATGCCGCGCGTCTCGGTGGCGGGCTTGACGTTGCGAAGCTCCACCAGCGCATCCGGATACAGTTTTTCCACCGGCTGCTCGTGCGGGTTTCTGAACTCGTCGGCGATCGTGATGTGCGGCGAATTGTCCACCAGGCGGCGGATGAAATCCTTTTCCGAGCCCTGCATCAGCGAGGAGATCGCCATGAAGAACGCCACCCCGAGCACGATGCCAAGCAGCGACACCACGCTCTGGCGCTTGCGCGCGAGCAAGTGCCGCAGCGCAATCGCGGCCAGCAGCTTCATTTCTGAAGCACCGTGCGCGCGCGCCTGCCGGCTTCCATGTTTTCCGGCTTTATCACCACCAGATCCTCCGTCGTGACACCGCTCACGATCTCCACGCGCTCCGGAGTTTTTGCGCCCGCCGTGATCTTGCGTTCATCCAACACGCCGTCCTTGACCACCCAGAGCGCACCGTCGGTCAGGGCGCTGGCCGGAACCAAAAGCGCTTCCTTGGTTTCGCGGATGATGATGTTCACCTCCGCCGTCATGCCGATGAGCAGCGGATTTTCCTCCTCAAAGCCGATGCGCACGCGGTAGCTGCGCGCCACAGGGTCGCCTTTGGGCGTGATCGCCTGCACCGTGCCGTGGAAGGTTCTTCCCGGGAAGGCGTCGGCACGGATCAGCACTTTCTGGCTGGGCTGCACCAGGGCGATGTCCTCCTCATCCACCTCGGCGGAGATGCGCAAGGGAGCGCAGCACGACAGCCAGAATACCGGCTGGTTGGCGGGAATCATCTGCCCCACCTCGCCGTCGCGGCGGATGATGCGCCCGTCCGCCGGGGCGGTGAGCTTCAGGTAGCCGATTTCCGCCTCGGCGCGCGCGGTGGCCGCTTTCGCCGCCTCCCATGCCGATTTCGACTGCTCGTAAATATCGCGAGACGCGAAGCCGCGCTTCACCAGCGCCTCCTTGCGCTCAAATTCGCCCTTCGCGTATTCCTCGCGCGCCTTCAGCTCGCGCAGGGTGTTCTGCAGGTCTTCGTCCTCCAGGCTCGCCAGCACCTGGTCTTTGGCGACGTTGCTGCCTTCGTCCACCTTCAGTTCGGTCAATCGTGCCGTCGCGCGCGCGGCGATGGGCATCATCACCGTCGCTTCCACCGTGCCGGTGGCGTAGACCGCCTGCACCGCCGGGCCGGTTACCGGGTGCGCCACTCGGACGGCGGGAGCACGAAGGCTGGTTATGGCCACCGTGCCCCCGGCAAGCAGAAGAGCGAAGGCGGCGAGTGTCAGCAGGTGTTTTCGGGAGAGTTCCATAGAGAATTATCCTTAGCAGCTTCCGCGGGCGATATCAAAAAAATGCATGACGCCCACCTCTTTTTGACACCACCCCGATCTCAGCGCAAAGCCCAGGGTTTTCCTGGGAAAATTGCTGCATTGCGTCACGGCGTTTCATTGACTCTGCCCAATCAAAACCCTTACTTCGTAAACAGGCTCATGAGAAGGCCGCTTGATGACAGGGATGGAACGTGACGCAGGATTTGTTGTTTCTTTATAATATTTTTCCCTATTTCCGCCTTCCGAACGTCGATTTCTCCCAACCCCACGATCCGGTGCTGCTGCTGTTTAAGAGGCTCCAGGATACGGGGTTGAACGCGACCTGGCACAACCCCTTCTTCGCTCCGGCGCTGAACGAGCAGGGCTGCGGCAGCATCTACGGGGCGCGAATCATGGGCGGGCAAAGCCCGCTGGTGGAGCTGGAGGAATACCTTCACCAGCTCACCCTTCAGGCCGCGGGGACTCCGCTTGCCCAGCAGCATCTCCGCCAGCCTACTCATAACATCGAATGGATGAAGGTGCTCGCGACCGATACGGGCGCCACGCTGTGGGAGCGTTTCGCCACCGATCCCGCCACCGCGGAAGAAGCACGCGACCTGCGCTTCGACCAGCGGCAGTTCCCGCCTGGCGCCCATCCCGAGAGCGTGATGCGCGACTGGACAAGGGCGGCGCGCGAGCATGGCCTGCGCCCCATGGCTGATCTGGTGCTGAACCATGTGTCGAAGCTGCACCCCTGGGTGATCGCGGAGGATACGCTGCTGACCGAAAGCCGCCTGCACGGCGCGCGTTTCGAAACCGGGGATGACGGATTGCTGCGGCGCGTGGTCGTGAACGCGGGCACGGAGCAGGAATGGAGTTTCGCGCCGCTCTTCAAGCGCTACGGCAACGGCTACCCCGCCTATGCGGGCGAGCAGGACGGCAAGCTGTGGGACGACGTGGTTCCCTTCCACTGGGAAAACCCGGAGGTGCGCCCGGTGCTGCTGGAGAAATTCCACCGGCTGGCCGAATATTTCATGGATCTCGGTTTCCGCGGTTTCCGCTGCGATGCGGCCTATCACGTTCCTGGCGACGCCTGGCAGGAAATCATCACCCATGCGCGCGATTACGCCGCGCGGGTGCACGACGCCGATCTGCGCTTTCTCGCGGAAACCGTCGGCGGCAAGGATTACGAGGTCCGCAGATTGCAAGGCGTGGGTTTCGACCATTCGCTCAACAGCCTGGGCTTCCTGCGGCCGGACGGCAAGGACGCATCCCATTTTTTCCGCGAGGCCGAATGGTTCCTGTATACCGAGCCGCAACTGCTGAAAGATATCGGCCCCGCTGTCGGCTTTACCTCCTCCCACGACACCGCAACCGACGCGCAGCGGTTGATGGATATCGGCATTCATCAGGAGGAAGCGGTTATCAGCGCCATCAAACGGCAGATCGCGCTCGTCACGCTGCTTTCGCCAGGAGGGTTTTACTATGTGGCGGGATCGCAGAACGTCGTCCGCGACCGGATGAATGTATGGGATCCGATTATCAAGACACCCGCCGGAGAACCGAAGTACATGCTGCGCGAGGACGGCTACGGCGGGCCAGCGGAAGGCAACCGGCACGACCTGACCCCCTACATCAAGCATATCATCGAGCTGCGCAAATCCTTTCCCGTGCTGAACCAGCCCAGCGACTTTTTCGTGATCGACATCCCGGCCATGCGCGCTTCGACCAACCGTGGCGCGAGCAGAATCATCAATCCCCCCATGACTGCCATTCAGGTTGTGGACGCGCAAGGGGAGTCGCTGCTGGTCGTCATCCATCCCGGGGCGGAAAACACCATGTCCTTTTCCTGGGCCGCCAGCATCCTCGACCGGCCTTCGGAAGATATCAGGGCCGTGGAGGCAGGCGGGCTTGACCTATCGGTCTACTGCACCTCCGGCCTGGCCATGCAGCCGCAGATAGAGCGATCTTCCCGACCAGTTCATGATACGCGCGAACCCATGTCCACCGCCCGGTAGCGCCCGTTTTTTCAGCACTTTTTAACCACGTAAGGGCTTCGAAATTGGAACGCTTATAAGCAATTGAAAACAGTAGACTCTTTTTGCAAATTGGTATATCGCCTAGGAAATGGGTCAAGTTGTGCGGCGCAGTGCTCTGGATATGGCACTCCATCACAAGGGTTTGACCTTCGCGACCGAGACAGCCTCCATCAATACAATAAAAGGAACACTTCTATGCCTACCGGTATCGTTAAATGGTTCAATGCCACCAAGGGTTATGGTTTTATTCAGCCCGATGAAGGCGGCAGCGATGCCTTTGTGCATATCAGTGCGCTCCAGCGCGCGGGCATTCAGAACCTCAAGGAAGGCCAGAAGGTCAGCTACGAGCTGGCGACCGAAAAAGGCAAAACTTCCGCGACGAACCTGAAGTTGGTGAACGCCGCTTAAGCGTTCCGCTTGATCATAAAAAAACCCGGTGTTGCAACACCGGGTTTTTTTTATGTGCTTTTTCTTGAGTGTTCAGGCTGCCGTCGAAGGCAGCGGCTTGGAATAATCCGTATTCAGCACGGCATGGTATTTATCGAGCACCGTCTGCAGCGGCTGCGTAACGGCAGGCGCCGTGATTTTTTCCGGCGCGGGCAGGTTAGCCTTGGCGAAGAGTGAAGCATAAACGGTCTGCAGCACCGGGCTGATCTTGGGGCCAGAGGATCCCCCGCCTCCGAACAGGGAAAGCGCATCCGTACCGCCGCCGCTGTCACCACCGAGCAACGCCGTGATCGGATTGAAGGCGGCGTTATCGGCAGGGTACAACCCCTGGGCCAGCTGCGCGGCCGGCGAGATAGAAATGCTGTCGAGAATTTCGCCGAGCGTCGGCGCGCTCTCCGTCACGGATGATTTGGGCGACGGGGATTGCAAAACGTCGAGATACGAGTAAGGGCTGCTGCCCGAAACGGAATTGACCATACCTGGTTCTCCTTATCTTTTTTATTCTACACCGAATGGATTAAAAAATCCACCCTTCCCTATCCGCACATCATCGCCTCTATGGAAAGAAATTTATTTATTTCAGCCATCTATTGGCAAGCC
>JAFLCR010000034.1:0-9539 GCA_017302755.1 Alphaproteobacteria bacterium | reverse complement strand
GTTCAAACAAAGAAAAAAAGGCTCTGCGTTTCCACAGAGCCTTTTCTTATACCCGCCCCATTAATATGAGGATGAGCAGGATGATCACGATCAGCCCCAGCCCGCCGCTGGGGTAATAGCCCCAACTGCGGCTGTGCGGCCAGGCAGGCAGCGCGCCGATGAGGATCAGGATCAGGATGATCAGAAGAATGGTGGTCAAGCTCATGGTCGCGCTCCCTGGCTGTTAGCGTTCTTCAACGCGCTTTTCGGTTTCGGTGGTGGTCTTGTTGAGCAGCCCCTTGGGGTCGCGGGTCGTCTTCGACTTCACCACCGCTTTCTTGCGGCCGGAGGAGTCCACCTGAACGTCGGTGGTTTCCTCGCGCTTCACCGTGGTGCCGTACTGGTCGGTGGAGGTGGTGGTGCTCTCGTACTTGCCTGGAGCACGGTGGATGGACGCATCGTCGGCGCAGGCCGCGAGGGCGCAGGTGCCGAGGAACGCGGTCGCGATTTTGAACAATTCCTTCATGGTGGTTTTCTCCTGAGGTTGCAGAGGTAAGCAGGCTGCCCAGCCTCGCATGTTCCGTGGAAGGCCGGGCATGCTTTGTTAATGCCAGCGCAGGACGCATGGATCGATTCGGAAGAACCACCGGTTTTATAAAGAGTGTATAAGGCCTGTACGCCAACGTTGCCCGAGCAACGCCCCGCCAAGAGCACCACTTTCAGCAATCGCTATCGTGTGATGCTGTTGAGAAAATCGTCGATGCCACCGCCGCGCTGCGTGCCGGGCTGGGCGCTGGGAAGCTCGTTCACATCGAGATTCGGCGGAAGGGTTTCCGGGTCAATGTGGCGAACGTCTTCGTAATAAATGCCCTGTTCCGCTACCGCGTGCGTGGTGATCTCGCCGCTGGTTGAGGCGCGGTGCGGCGGAATGCCAAGCGACCACGCCACCGTGTGCATCGTGGAAGAACGGCCGCTGGCGAAACCCTCCAGCGCCACTTTGTAGGCGATGATTTCATAGTCGTTCGCGAACTGACGAAGCCCCTCCATCGCTTCACGCAGTTCTTCCCCATGCTTCGGCTCGAAGGTGATGAGGTTTTCGACGTTTGCCAGCGCCGCCAGCGCGGCGCGGGGATCGGTGATATGCGGCAGCGGGGTGCCAGATTGCCCATACGCATCCTTGGCGCAGCGCACGCTAAGGCGGGCTACGGTGCCGCCATCGGCGATGAACTCCAGGGCGTCCATCAGCGGGGCGAAGCGTTGCGAAGGGGTGAAGCCGGCGGCCTGGAATTTCTCCAGCACCAGCGCGGCGGCATCCGCGAGGGCGGGCGATTCCAGGGCGATGGTGTGCGCGATTTCCGCCAGACGGCGGGCGGCAGGCTCGGTGTAGCCGACATGGATGTGCGCGCGCAGGCGGTCGTATTCGATCGCGCCTTCGGGCAGCGGCGGATCATTCGCGGCATCGGGGTCGGCATAGGTGTAACGGCGGCTGGAGAGCCAGCGGTCCGTCGCTTCCACAAATTCGTCGTGGGTCAGCTCAATCCCGAGCTGGCGGAGCATTTTATCGAGAGGATCCTCGGCGCCGGGAAGGCGACCGTAGCGCATCTCGTCCTCGAAGGGGTTCGGGACGTCGGGGTCGAGCGTGGAGTTCATGAAACGCCCGGTGAACGTACCCCGGAAGCGGTCGGGGTATTGCTCGGTTCCGGAGACGTAGGCCGTGTGCATGGACTGCACATGGTATTCGACCTTTTCCAGCACGACGCCAGTGCCCGTCAGGTCAAGGCCGCCGAAAATCGACAGATGGCCTTCCACCTTGCGCATCAGATCGCTGAAACCAATGAGCACGCCGCGATCGAAGGCGGAGGTATCCAGCCCGCTGTCGCGGAATTTTTCCAGCTCCGTGGTCAGCCGTGCCATGCGGACGCAGATGTCGTAGGAATAGGCGTGCAGACCGGGGTAGATTTCACGCCCGTCGGGGTGAACAAGCGTCAGGCTGTCGAGAAAGAACCCTCCCAGAAGCGCGTTCAGCGCCTTCAGCGTGCCCGGGGTTTCCAAGAGCACGGAAAGGTGGCGTTGAACATCGTTCTGCGCGTCGTGGCTAATCTGAGGCATGGCCGCATGCTCCGGTGGAGTTCATGCGATGGTGCCTGTGTGAGATGGTGGTTCTGTGACGCGGATGTGAAGGTTTTGTGAAAACTCTCCTTTTCCGTCATTCCCGGGCCGCACATGCGGAACCGGGAATCCAGAACCAAGCAAGAATCACCATGGATTCCCGATCAAGGCTCGTTGCCATCGCCTAACGTCGATGGACTCACCTACGTCGGGAATGACACTGTTAAAAACCCGCCTTCAGCACCACGCGATACCTCGCCTTCCCAGCGTGCAGGTGCTCCATCGCTTCGTTCACTTTGGACATCGGGAATTCTTCCACGACTGGCGCGATGTTGTGGCGGGCGCAGAAATCGAGCATCGTGGCCGTCGTGGATGGGCTACCAACCGGTGAACCCGAAATCGTCTTCTGGCCGCCGATCAGGCTGAATGCGGCGACGGGGATCGGCTCCAGCACGGCGCCGACGATGTTGAGGCGGCCGTTCGGGGCAAGGCAGGAGAGGATCGCGTCCCAAGGCAGGGGCACGTTCGCGGTCACCAGGATGAAGTCAAGCGCGCCTTTCAGTTTCGCGATGGCGTTCACGTCGGTGGAGGACACCACGTTGGTGGCGCCAAGCTTTTTGATCTCATCCGTCTTTTTCGGGTTCGAGGAGAAGGCCGTCACCTCGCAGCCCCAATGTTTCAGGAATTGCAGCGCCAGATGGCCGAGGCCGCCGATGCCGATCACGCCCACGCGGTCGGTCGGCTTCACCCCGAACTGCACGATCGGGTTAAACACCGTGCTGCCACCGCAGAAGAGCGGGCCGGCCTTGGCGGGGTCAACGCCTCTCGGGAGCTTGAGCGTCCAGGCGGCTTGCGCGCGCACCTTGTCCGCGAAGCCGCCGTGGCGGCCGACGATGACGCCTTCGGATTCGGCGCAGAAATTATGGTCGCCGCTCATGCAGTGGCGGCAGTGCAGGCAGCTGCCCGAATACCAGCCGATGCCGACCGCATCGCCCTTCTTCAGGTGCGTGACGCCCTCGCCCACCTCCAGCACCGTGCCCGCAATCTCGTGGCCGGGGACGAAGGGATACTGGGTGAAGCCCCAGTCGTTGTTCAGCATCGAAAGATCGGAGTGGCAGATGCCGCAATAATCGACCTTCACCTCCACCTGGCCGGGTTTAAGCGGGCCGGGGTCGTAGTCGAAGCGCTCGAGTTTGCCTTTGGGGTTAGTGGCGGCGTAGGCGCGGATCATGAAAGCTCCTGTGTGATGCGGCGGTTTCATTCCATCATCCCGGCGAAGGCGGAATCCAGCGGCGCTTTTGCACTTGCGAACACGCCTTTCGGCGCTTGCCGCGCCGGGCTGGATCCCGGCTTTCGCCGGGATGACGAAAATAAACTGCGGGATGACAATTCTATGACATTACGCCTGAGCCGCCATATTTAATTCACCGATCCGTTATAAATCGGTCAAGATGCTGCGGTAATCTTGCATCATGATTCAACCGTCCACCATACCTCTGCAGCTGGAATCCTTCGCGGACATGCTCGCGTTTTTCGAGGAGTCTTCCGCGCAGGACGTCGAGTTCGCGGAAAAGCTCAAGCGCGCCAGGGAGTGCATTCAGGGGCTAGTCGCGCTATGGCATGAAAACGAACGCGCCACTCAGCCCAGCTACGAGCGTTACAAAAACGCACGCACGCTGTTCCTGGAAGCGGCATCGCTGCTGCTACTCATTCTGGGCGAGGAAAGCACGGCCGCGGACGACCCGATCAAAAGGCTGCGCGCCATCATGGACGCTTACCTCACCGAGCTGAGCGAAGCGCCGGAAGATAATCTCTACCATCAGAACTGAGCCTTTCGGAAACTCAGTCCGTCACTTTCCGGACGAATTGCGATTTCAAGCCCATGGGGCCAATGCCGGGGATTTTGCAATCAATGTCGTGATCTCCCCCCACCAGCCGGATGCCCTTTACCTTGGTGCCAACCTTCACCACGGAGGATGAGCCCTTCACTTTCAAGTCCTTGATGACGACAACCGTATCGCCGTCTTTCAGCTCCGCGCCATTGGCATCGCGCGCCACCTCGCCTTCGTCACCGGCGGCGGGGGTGTCCTTCGACCATTCGTGGCCGCATTCGGGGCAGTTGAGCAGCCCCCTGTCCTCATAGGCATAGGGGGATTTGCATTTCGGGCATTCGGGAGTGTCGCTCATGGCGTGAAGATCAGCGTTTTTTCCAGGCGCCGGACGCATCCTGATACAAGCTGCCGGCGGGGAGTTTGCTGATGATGGATTCCGCGGCCACCTTCGCCACCACTTCCACGGGCTGGCCGTTGGCTTTTGAGATGCGGGCGTATTCCTCCTTGCGGCGGGCGTTGACCTCGGCTGCGAGCTTCTGCGCGTCGGCGGAGGGCGTGACGACGGCAACATAGCCGTCCGTCTTTTCGCCGATTATACCCTGATTGCGGGCGGTTTGCAGGTCAAGCGCGAGGGCGGGGAACGCGATCAGCGCGGCGGCAAGAGAGATGAAATAACGGTTCATGGTGGCCTCGGTTAAAAAATATCGGGGTTTTTGGAGATGGCTTGCTGGACGTCCTTCTGGATCTCCACCTTCACGCGGTGCTCGATGTTGACGTTCAGGTTGATCTCGATGGGCTTTTCCGGCGCGGCCACCTGCACGGTGGGCGTGCAGGCCGCAAGGGCAAATAAGGCAATCAGGGCGAAGCGCATGGTTATTCCTTCGTTTTAAGTAAGGTTCTTATGTCTTGGATCGGCAGGAGGCTTTGCTGAATGAGCGGCAGGATATCGCCCTTCAGGTTCACGTTCAAGCGCACCTGACGGCCCTCCAACGCATTCGGGTTGCTGCCCTCAAGCGCGAGATGGATGGTGGATTTCTGGTCCGCCGTTTGCGATACGCGGATTTTCAACGAGGTGTACTGAAAGTTCTTAAGCGCGGCGCGTAGCGTTTCGATCTGCGCCTGGTTCTCGCCGGGGATGAGTTCGGGAGCAACGGTGATGGTGCCTTTTTCCAGGCCATCGGCGGTGCCTTCGTTCAGCTCTATGCGGCCGTCGGGGTAGTAGATTACGGGAAGCTTGCCGCTGACGCGGCCGGTGGCCTGCACCTTGCCGCCGCTGGCATCGTTGAGAAGTGAGGCGATATCGACGTTTTCAAACTCCAGCGTCAAATCGACGGGCTTGTTCATGGCCAGCGGCAGGTCGAATTTCGTGGCGCGCAGCCAGCCGCCGCCCCAGGGGTATTGCGCGCGGGCGATCCAGGCGCTGCCACTCGCGGGGTTGGCGAAAGGCAGGCGGACGTTGCCGGTGCCGCCCGCACCGTCGGGGCCGGTAACGGTGAATGTCCAAAGCATCGCGTCTTTTTCCAGCTTGCCCTTGCCTTTGATGGCAAGCGGCGGCACGGGCCTCGGCAAGCCTGTGGCTTCGAGTTTGGGGATGGTGAGCGTCATGGCGCCGGCGTTGTCGGCGGAGGCGTCGAAGGGGGCGACGACAGCCCAGTTCTTGGCAGTGATATTGAGGATACCTTTGGTGAGACCGAGCTTTTCGGGAAGAAGGGCGCGGATGCTGTCACCATCCAGCACGCCGCCGGGGCTTTCAGAGACGGGCAGCGATTCCAGGCCACCGACGCGCCAGCCATCGTCCTTCTGGTAGAGATGTATCTGCGGTTGATCGACGGTCAGGCTGCGGAGTTTGCCGTGGCGGATTTCGCTGAATTGATATTCAGCCGACATGCGACTCGCATAAAGCGAGGGGTCTTTGCCAAGTCGGATGTCGGTGAGAATGGCTTCTTCGCCGGAGAGTTTTTCAACGAGCAGCGAAGTGACGTTAAACCCGCGTTCGCTGAGCGCGCGGCGTATCTGCGTTTCGGCGGCAGACTGATAAGGCAGCTTCTCCCAGAACAGCACGATACCCGCCGCGCTTAAGAGCAAAAGCAGCAACAGAACGCCGAACCAGCGAAGAATGCGTTTTTTCTTCATGATGCTTATACGCTCCTCAACGACAAAACCTTCTGTCATTGCGAGGGAGCTTGCGAACGCGGCAATCCAGGACAATAGTTGCCGCGTAGCGGCTCACCCTTAGCAACTCTAGAGTTGAGCGCCTGCGGCGCAAGATTCTTCCTGGATTGCCGCGGTCACAAGCTCCCTCGCAATGACGGCAATCATTTATTTTTCTTCCTTCAAAAGCACATAGCGCACTTCCGTGATTTCCAACGCTTCCCGGCCGGCGGGGGTTTTCACCTCCACCGTGTCGCCTGCCCTCGCTTTCATCAGCGCGCGGGCGATGGGGGAGAGCCAGCTGATTTTGCCTGCGGCCGCATCCGCCTCGTCGAGGCCAACCAGGGTGACGGTCACCTCCGTCTCATCCTCGCGGATATAGGTGACGGTGGCGCCGAAAAACACCTGCTCCAACGACTGCTGGCGCGCGGGATCGACGATCTCCGCGTTTTCCAGGCGCTTGATGAGGTAGCGCAGGCGGCGGTCGATTTCGCGCAGGCGTTTCTTGCCGTAGATGTAGTCGCCGTTCTCCGAGCGGTCGCCGTTGCCGGCTGCCCAGGCGACCACTTCCACGATCTTCGGCCGCTCCACGCGCTCCAACTGCTGGAACTCCTGCTGAAGCGCGGCGTGGCCCGCGGGCGTCATGTAGTTCTTGACGTTCGCGGGCAACGCGTCCGGCTCTTCCGGCTCGTCATCCTCGGCGTCGGTTTCCCTGGTAAAGGCTTTGCTCATAGGAGCAGCATACCTTCTCCACGGGTTTTGGAAAGCTTGTCCGCAAACCGCGTCGGTTCCGGCAGGCGGTAGCGCGTCAGGCACTGCAAGGTGAGTGCGGTGGCGGTCTCCATATCGACGCGGTGGCCTGGCGACACATAGAGCGGATGGGTGTTTTCCTTGCTGCGCAGCACCGTGCCGATGCGCTGCGAACCGGCGATGAGCGGGGCGTAATCTCCTTTATTCGGCCCCGGTTCCTCGTGGTTGCCGGTAAGGCGAGACTTGGCGACGCCGATGCTCGGCAGGTTCAGCAACACGCCCAGATGCGCCGCGATGCCCATGCGCCTCGGATGGGCGATGCCCTGCCCGTCCACCATCAGCAGGCTGGGCAGGAAGGTAAGCTTTTTCATCGCCTCCAGGATCGCCGGAATCTCGCGGAACGAAAGCAGGCCGGGGATATACGGAAAATCCGCCGGCGCATAAGCCATGACCTGCTCCGCGGGTCTCAACACGCCGGGCTGCATCGTGACAATGCTTGCCCAGGCGAGGTTGCGCACGACGTCATACGCCACGTCCACGCCCGCGATCAGCCAGAGATGTCCGAAATCGTTTTCGAGGCGCTGCTTCGCGCGCAGCGCATCCTGCATCCGCCGCGCTTCCTCGATGGAGGAAGGCTGGGTAAACTCAGGAAATATGGGTAAAATCTCCCCTCCCCTAAGAACGGGAGGAAGTCCCCTTTCCAGCGGCGCTACGTTTCGCCGCCGTCCGTTTTTTCGCGGGCTTGGCCTTCGCCGTCTGATCGCTTTCCTTTTTCCTGGTCTTGGCAAGGTTGCGCTTATTCTCAGACTTACTCGCGTTTTTCGACGAGCCGGCTTCCTTGAGAGCGATGGCAACGGCTTGCTTGCGCTTCTTCACTTTTTTGCCGCTGCCGCTTTGCAGCTCGCCGTGCTTGTACTCATGCATGACGCGCTCCACCGTTTTTTTCTGCGCTGGGGATTGCTTGGGCATGACTCTCTCCTTGTTCGGTTGAGAAAAATTCAAGATGCACGGGCGCGCATAAAATTTCCAATGCCGCAACCTTGCCTTGCCATCAAGCATCCATAGCTTCAGAGATGATCGAGGACTTATCTTTCTGCCGCCAACACTCACGGCGATTTGATGGCCGCGCGGCTATCCTGCTCTTTTGCGAAGGAGGAAGCCATGGCCAGAATGTCCGCGCATACGAACGAGGCGCACGTCACCGCGAGGGCGCAGCGCCACATCCAGGAACAGGTGGAGCAGACGGATAAGACCGCGCCGAAGAAAGAGATGGAAGGCGCCATGCAGGCCGGGGCACGGCGCTACCCGGAACCGCCGCTGGCGAGAGACCACCTGAATAAGCCCGGCCTGGAGGCGGATCTCACGCTCGCACCCATGTGCGATGCGCCTTATTATAAAGGCTCGGACAAGCTGAAAGGAAAAGCAGCCGTCATCACGGGCGGGGATTCCGGCATCGGCCGCGCGGTGGCGATTCTCTTCGCCCGCGAAGGCGCCGACGTGGCCATCCTCTACCTCGACGAGCACGAGGACGCGCAGGCCACGAAAAAGAGGGTGGAGGCCGAAGGGCGCAGATGCCTGCTGATTTCCGGCGACGTCGCCAACCGCGCTTTCTGCTTCGAGGCAGTGGAAAAAACCGTATCTACCTTCGGGCGGCTCGACATTCTCGTCAACAACGCGGCGTTCCAGTCGCATATTTCACGTTTTGAGGAGCTTTCGGTGGAGCAGTTCGACCGCACGCTGAAGACCAATCTCTACGGCTATTTCCACATGGCGCAGGCGGTGATCCCTTATATGGAGCAAGGCAGCGCCATCATCAACACCGGCTCGGTCACCGGAATGACGGGCAATAAGGATCTGCTTGATTATTCGCTTACCAAGGGCGGCATCCACGCCTTCACCCGCTCGCTGGCGGGGCATCTCGTTCCTTACGGCATCCGCGTCAACGCCGTCGCGCCAGGCCCGGTCTGGACGCCGCTCAACCCGGCGGACAAGCCGGCGGAGGATGTTGCGCATTTCGGAGAAAAAACCCCCATGAAACGCCCCGCCCAGCCGGAGGAGATCGCCCCGGCCTACGTGTTTCTCGCTTCGCCTCACTGTTCCAGCTACATCACGGGCGAAATACTCCCAGTTATCGGAGGGTATGGAGGGTAGTAAAGAATGGGTGGCGCCAACCTAAGCACCAAACCGCAACTCTTTAATATGTATAGAATATATAGGGACAATTTTACGAAAAATTTTCTTATGTTTAACCAAAAACCCATCCAGATATGAAACAATGATTACGTGATTAATCATTAAAGTTCCAATTTGTTATGACGTCGGTTCATCCACCGGAGCCAGAGGTCGCGGACAAGAAGCTTGTGCTTGTCTCTCTCAGCGCGTCACTGCCGGGAAGCGCCGCCGTCATGAAATCCCCCTTCGCGGGCATGGCGTCCAAGCTTGAGCATACGCGAGGCGAGGTATCGGTCACCATTACCATGCCGCCATCCGCCGGCATGCTCAAAACCGCCAAGCTGCACGACGTGCGCATGCAGGAAGCGCCGGAAACGGGCACCGTCACCATCAGCGGCGACGCAGCTTCGGTGCGCGCTTTTCTCATGGATCTTTTTTTTGAATCAAACCCCCGCTTCACGCAGGCGGTGAAGATCGATGTCAGCATCGCCCATGCCTCCTCCCCGACGGAGGCGCCGCAGGCAAGCAACTCGCAAAGCGTCGTCT
>JAFLCR010000033.1 GCA_017302755.1 Alphaproteobacteria bacterium | reverse complement strand
ACGACAAGGCGCGTATCCGCATCAAGAACGGACTCAACCTGTTCAACCTTGAGGCTATGGATTGGGGCTTAAGCCCCACCTGGTGGCAGTGGAGCCTGCATCCTAAGGAATACCGCGACCGCATCTCGGTGATCCACGACGGTATTGATACAAACGAAATCACGCCCGTGGAAGAGCTGGAGCTGCAGATGCAAAGCGGCATCAAGCTCTCCAAGAAGGATGAAATCGTCACTTACGTGGCACGCAATTTCGAGCCGTATCGCGGTTTCCCCACCGCCATGAGGGCATTTAAGATCATTCAGGAACGCCGGCCGAACTGCCACATCATTGCAGTCGGTGGAGATGAGATCAGCTACGGCAAGCGCCCGCCGGCGGGAAAAACCTACCGCCAGATGATGATGGAGGAGGTGCAGGGACTGGATATGTCGAGGCTGCATTTTACCGGACATCTGAAATACAATGTCTTCCTAAACGTGCTCAAGATTTCGCGTGCTCATCTGTATCTCACTTACCCGTTCGTGCTGTCATGGTCGGCGCTGGAGGCGATGAGCGCGGGCTGCGTCGTGATCGGTTCGGACACCGAGCCGGTGCGTGAAGTGATCGAGGACGGCAAGAACGGACTGCTCGTCGATTTCTTCTCTCCGCAAAGCGTCGCCGACCGCGTGGACGAGGTGCTCGATCACAAGAACTATCATCAGCAGATTCGAGACAATGCGCGCCAGACAGTGATAGATCGCTACGACATCAACCTGCTTCTGCCACTGCACATGCAGCTCGTGGAGGATCTGGCGAACCGCAGGCTCCCTCCGCCGGCGGCGAAGAAAATCATGCAGCTTTACCCCGATCCCCCGTTTCAAATGGCCGCTTAGGAGCACGTGATGGAACTCGCTTTCGATTACAGCTACACGCCGGGCGCGGAGCCTTTAAAGAAGGTGCTCGTGGTATCGAGCCATGGCAACAATATCATCGCCCTTCCTCAGGTGTTCCAACAGGGCTGGGACACGGTGAAGCTGACGCCTGGCGGCACCGGCAACGATATTCCAGGAAGCCTGGAGGATTTCTCGCAGGTTCCAGACGGCGCCTTCGACGCGGTCTTTGCGCCCCAGAATTTGAAAGCCCTGCCAGCGCATCGCGTCATCCCCGCCCTGGGTGAAATGCGGCGGTGCCTTAAAGAAGGCGGTTTCCTGCTGGCCAGCGCGCCGGATCTGATGAAGCTTGCTGAGTTTATCACCCAGCACAGGCTGGAAGAAACGCTTTACGAATCGAAAATCGGGCCCATCACCCCGCTCGACATGCTATTTGGCCCCACAGCGCTGATTTCTCAGGGCGTGCCGCACATGGAGCACCGCACCGGTTTCACCGCGCTCACGCTGGGGCGCAAGCTGAAAGCCGCCGGATTCTTCAATATCCAAATTTATCGCAAGGATCTGGAAGTCGTGGCGCAGGGCTTCAATATCACAGACCCGAACGCCAAGCGCGAAGAGAAAATCGCCATTCACGACCCGAACCAGAAAGACCCGAACGTTCTTACGGATGAGCTGGACGTGCCGCCCAAAGAAATCGATCCGGAAAAGCGGACGTAATCAGCGGTTCAGCGCATCGCCCGGCAGCAATCCGCCCAGCGGGCGGCCGCCGAGAATATGCACGTGGAAATGCGGCACACTCTGCGAAGCGTCCGCACCGTGATTCATGATGAGGCGGTAGCCGCCTTCTGGAAGACCAAGCTGCGCGGCGACCTTGCGTACCGCGACAAAGAAACGCCCGACGGCTTCAGGTTCCGCGCCGGCGAAATCGTCGAAGGAAAGATATTCGCCTTTCGGAAGAACCAGCACATGCACCGGCGCGGCGGGCGCGATGTCGGCGAAGGCCAGGGCGATCTCATCCTCATACACTTTCTTGCACGGGATTTCGCCGCGGATGATCTTGGCGAAGATGTTGTTCGGATCGTATGCCATAGTGCCTCAGGGAAGATCGAAGAGAAGCAGGGTGGTGTCATCTTTCACCGCTTCGACGTTAAGCGACGATTCGTTTTCCAGCGCCACCGCGTCGCCTTGCTTCAATGCGTGGCCATCGAGCTTCGCCTCGCCCGCGCCTACATGCAGCCAGACGCGGCGGCCCGCGGGAATGGAATAGGCAAGCTTTTCGCCCGCTTTCGGTTTGGCGATGGAAAGCGTCACGTCGCGCTTCACCCAGATGCTGCCGTCGCGCCCGTCCTGCGAGGCGACCAGCTTCCAGCCGGATGCGCCCTGCCACTGCGGGGTGATCTGCTGGTAGGAGGGCGGAATGCTCTTGGTGTCGGGCTCGATCCAGATTTGCAGCAGATGCACGGGATGCCGATCCGACACGTTGAACTCGCTGTGCAGGATGCCCTTGCCCGCGCTCATCTTCTGCACGTCGCCCGCCGCGATCACCGAGCCGGTCCCTAAGCTGTCCTTGTGCTCCAGCGCGCCGGAAAGCACGTGGGTGATGATTTCCATGTCGCGGTGGCCGTGTGTGGAGAAGCCGCCGCCGGGAGCGATGACGTCGTCGTTGATGACGCGCAAGGGGCCGAAACCCGTGTGCTCGGGGTCGTAATAGCCACCAAAGGAAAAGCTGTGCCAGCTATCCAACCAATCAAACTGCGTGCGGCCACGTTCACCGGCGGGACGGAAAGTTATCATACATGGCTCCTACCCATTGATCAGCCAAAGCCATCATATGGAGCGTCCAAACTCTGTTTTCAAGTACTTACGATCAGGCGATCAGGTCACGAACGAGCTGTTGCTCGAGGACGTCTCCGGAAGCGGACGAGCCGCCGGAGGTGGTTTCACTGCCACCCTCCGCCACATTTCCACCAGCCACTGTTTCTTCTTCAGAAGGAGCCGGATCTTCGGGGGTGATGGGCAGATCCAGCCCACGCGCGATCAAGGATGCCACTTTGCCGAAATTTTTGAGATCACCTAGTTCCGGGTGCTCAGCTATGGCCGCTCTTGCACGAGCTGCTACGGAGTTAGAGGATTTCCCCTTCGCTTCTTCGGAGAGCACAACCGTGTCGATCACTTCGTCTTCCGTTGCCGATGTTTCCGTTCCGGAAGATGCGGACGCTACGGCCAGAGGCTTGGGCAATACAGGATTATGAGTGGATACGACCGCGCTGTGCCGCGGCGCCGCAGCTTCTGCCCCAGCATTCTGACCCAGACCATTCGCCTGGCCTTGCTGCGCTTTATGGGATGCCGCGCCATGCTGAACCGCTGTGATGGCGGATAAGATTTTCATGTGTACCTCCTGTACTTGATCTGGAACTACCTGTCCGCAGGCTTAAAAAATAACCGAAGGCGCGCAAAGGCTCCAGCAATAAATGGCTAATATTCATTAGTTAATACATTGCTGTGCGGTAAATTAGGCAGGCGACGTCTTGGCAATGTTAGCCCGAACATCGCAACACTAAGACCTGTAATGTGCGAGCTTAATGCTTACACAATCTTGCACATCTCAGCAAAGGCCGGGCGCGGGCTTCGCGGGTGCAGTTTGCTCGCATCGCCATAACCAAGATTGACGAGGAAGTTCGATTTGATCTTCGTGCCGGAGAAGAACGCCTCGTCCACCTTCGCGTTGTTGAAGCCGGACATCGGCCCGCAATCCAGCCCCAGGGTACGAGCAGCAAGGATGAAATACCCGCCCTGCAGCGAGCCGTTGCGGAACGCCGTGGTCTTGATTACCTCCTCACGACCCGCGAACCAGGAGCGGGCATCCGGCGCGTGCGGAAAGAGTACGGAGAGTTTTTCATAGAATTCGAGGTCGTGACCGATGATAGCCGTCACGGGAGCAGACATGGTTTTTTCCACATTGCCAGCATCAAGCAGCGGCTTGAGCTTCTCCTTTGCTTCCTTCGACTTCACGAACACCACGCGCATGGGCTGGCAGTTTGCACTCGTCGGGGCCATTTTAGCGAGGTCGTAGACCTGTTCCAGCAGGGCGTCGTCCACCTGCCTGTCGAGCCAGAAGCTGTGGGTACGGGCTTCGTTGAAAATCTGGTCGAGCGCGTCTTCGTCGAGCGCGTCGAAATCAAGGCTGGTTTTGGCGAGCGCGTTTTTCGTCATGTCCGGAGACTCCTTCCCTGCGTTTGAGTTCAGCAATTACCTCGTCGGGGGTGATATTACTATCGGCCCATAAAATAGCCAGATGGAACAAGAGGTCCGCGCTTTCGGAGATAAGCTCGTCCTTTTTACCAAAACCGGCGGCAAGGGCGGTTTCGATGGCTTCCTCGGCAACTTTCTGGGCGATCTTCTTCTGACCCTTCTGAAAAAGCGCAGCCACGTAGGACTCTTTAGGGTCGGCGTTTTTCCGAGCCTTAATGGTAGCGTAGAGAACGTTTAGATAATCTTGCATTCGCCCTCTATACTTCAGGAATGCTCGCTTTCATAGCCTTCTGCTATCAATAACCATCTTTTTTATGCAAAACATACGCCATTCCCTTAACAAGGAGTACATAGATGCATGCAACTATGATGGAAAAAGCGCTCCATACGAGGCCTGCAAATATAGCTCCTCCCAATAACTCAATAAAGTCCTGTTTGGAGGAGAATTTAATAACATACCATATCACCACCTGGAGAAAGAATATGGGGGCATGCAGCAGCGGCGCCAGCCATATAATGCGGCGCAGCCAGGCATCTTCTTTTTTTGCGGAAAGAAATAAAACAACCAAACAAAACAAGCCGTAAGAAGGGAATGCCACAAAAGAAAAGAGTATGAAGCCTACGATGCCTATTGTTATAGAGAATACCGTGACCGCCAAGTAAATAAGCCCAGGTACCAAAAAAGGCAGAAGCATGCTCGCGCGGTAAAATGTTCTTTCTTTCATACGACCTTGGAAAATAGCGTTACAATCTTACCGCTATCCCTGCCCTATCCATCACTTGCTTGACCTCGGCGATAGAATGCATTCCAAAATGGAAGATCGAGGCGGCGAGCACGGCGTCAGCCTTGCCTTCCTTGACGGCGGTGACGAAATCCTCCGGCTTGCCCACGCCACCGGACGCGATCACCGGTACGATGACGGCTTCGGAAATCGCGCGGGTGAGGGGCAAGTCCACGCCGGCTTTGGTGCCGTCGCGGTCCATGGAGGTGAGCAGGATTTCGCCCGCTCCGTATGCCACCATGCGCTGCGCCCATTCTACCGCGTCGATGCCGGTGGCGTTACGGCCACCATGGGTGAAGATTTCAAACTTGCCGGGCGAGACCTGCTTGGCGTCGATCGCCACCACGATGCACTGGCTGCCGAACTTTTCCGCACCCTCTTTCACGAATTCCGGGCGTTTCACGGCTTCAGTGTTGATCGACACCTTGTCCGCCCCGGCGAGCAGGAGTTTGCGGATGTCTTCCAGCGTCCGCACGCCGCCGCCGACCGTGACGGGCATGAAGCATACTTCAGCCACCCGTTCCACCAGGCTGTAGAGCGTGGCGCGGCCTTCTTGCGAGGCGGAGATATCCAGGAATGTGAGTTCGTCGGCGCCCTGGGCGTCGTAGACTTTCGCCTGCTCGACGGGGTCGCCGGCGTCGATCAGATCGACAAAGTTGACGCCTTTGACGACACGGCCGTCTTTTACGTCCAGACAGGGGATAATGCGAGTTTTCAGCATCCGCCAAAAATAGCCGGAATGCTGCGCCGCGGCAACCGGCTTATGCGTCTTCAGGGATCGCCGATAAATCAGGAGTTTCAAGGCCGTATTCTTCCTGCATCCGAACCATTGTTTCAGCCGAGGGCTTGCCGAAGCCGCCTTCGACGATGAGACCCCAGGGCTTCAGGTCGAAATCCCCGTGAGCGGCCCATTGCTCGAAAGCCTCGGCCCGGTCGGCCATCAGCGCGATGTAGGCGTGAAATTTCCGGCCCTGCGGATCGTCAGCCATCACGAAGTAGAAGACGGTCTCGTTGGGCGTTTCTTCAAATTCTTCGCCGTTGGCGAGCGCCTCCATGCGGGTCTTCACCTCCGGCGGCGGCTCGTCGCCGAAACCGGAGGCCAGCACTTCGCCGAAGCGCGTCAGGTCCACATTCTCTGCCTGCTCGGCGCAGCGCTTTGCCAGAATGGGCAGCAGTGTGCGGTCGATCCGCAGGTAGTACCAGGCGGGCGTTCCCCTGTCTGCACCCTGGATAAGCTGGATTTCCGCCCCTCCAGAGCGGCGGAGCGAGGTGACAAACGACATCGCTTACTGCCTGTGCGCTCTCTGAAGTTGGGTTTCGCCGACCTGGCTGATGCATTTCACCTGCACATTACAGGCATTGCACGCCCCGCCCGCGGCTTCGTGCGCGCTGAGGACGCGCTTGTCCGGGTTGGCGTGGATCATGGCCGTGTGCATCTGCACCGGCTCGACGGGCTTGAGGCCAAGGCGTCCGCCCTGCACAAAATCGGAGGACCGGCCACCGACAATGGAGAAGCTGTTCAACTGCTGGCCGTTTATGGCCATTACCACGGCGTCCGTGCCGACAGTGGGGCAGGCCGTTACTTCATGGGTGCGGTGGTTGACCACCACGGCGATCGCCGACGTAAAATCCGGCGCCAGATCGCCCGCATGGTTGCGGATGTAACGGTCGGAACGGACAAACGCATATTGCGTCTTTTCACCCATGACAATGGGATTACCCCAGACGAAATAAGGATTATCTCCCCCCGCCGCAATCGCCCACAGGTCAGCAAAACCCTTGCCGCCAGCGAGCGCCGCCTGGAATTTTCCAGCTGCTTCAACCGTCATGGGCGGAAAGACCAGCCCCTGCTGAAGGGCCGTGAGATCCTGCGGCTGCTTGGGGCCACGCTCGCGATGCGCGGCGAACCATTCGTACACCTTGGCGAACACGCGCTCCACGGCTTGCGGCTGGTTTGCATAGGCCAGAGGGATGCACTCGTTCAGAAAGGGGCTTTTGCGATAATCGACGCCTTGCTGCGCGAGATCGGCGCGGAACGCTTCCTCCATCGCGAAAAGCTGCGCCGCCGCTTCGGCGGGATTGGTTTTACGAAGAGATTCGAACCTCAATACATTGCTGGCAAATTCTAATTCCTGGCTACGATACGCACTCATTACTCACTCCAAAATGAACAAAAAAATCATAAAAACTACGCCAACATACCTGCGGCGGCGCTCTGCCCCTGCTGCACTGCCCGCATTTCATGAAGATTGACGGTTCTAGCATTGGCATCGAGAGGAAGCCCTCCGATCACCATCCCATTGGTGCCACTCACCACCCCACCCGCCACGGCAGCAGTATTGGCCTGCTGCTGGGCTTGAGCAGCAAGAATCTGGTTCGTTTCCGGTTGCGAACTGGCCAGGATGGCGGGAATCTGACTTGCTATTTGTCCAAGATTAATCGTGCCTGCGTTGAAAAGACCACGTGCATTAGGGTCGAGCTGATTATAGTTCACTACAGGCTGCACCGCGGCATAAGACGGCGCCGAATCCAGGAACGGGGTTACAGGTGGCGTGTAGGGTGTGTAGGCTGGCGGATTAGCCGTGGTGAACCCGCTTTGCACCTGGCTGCTTACCGTTTCCGCCTTACTGCCGCAGCCGCCGCACGGCCCGTGGCAGGGATGGCAGCCACTTTTGCCGACTTCGAAGGAGGGCTTTGTTTCCGGTTTCGCGGCAGCTAAGCTCTGCTCCGGACGGTATTCCTGCGGCTTCTCGTAATGCGTCTGCCGATCCATGCGGTGCTGCATGGCCTCCAGGGCGCGCAGCCCGGTTTCCTTATCGTCCAGCCCGCTCCACTGCGTCACTGTACGCCCCGTCTCCACGGCGAGCTGGGGACGCAGCGTGATGGATTCCAGCGCGCGCAGGCCAGCTTCCTTATCCGTCAGCCCGGAAAATTGCGTGACCGTGCCGGGGAAAGGCAATGTCGGGAAACGGCGCTGGACGGCATCCATGAAGGAGATCAATTGCGGAATGCGGGAAGTAGCTGCCGCCTGCTCACCGGGATTCTGCGTGGCTGCGTTCTGGCGGTTCAGGTAGGCGCTGATCTGGATGATTTTGCCGGATTCCACGGCTGCCTGCTGCGCGTTCTGCCCTTGGCGTTGTTGCAGATCACGCTGTATCTGAAGCGCAGATTCATCGCCGCGCGGACGTTGCTGGGCGCGCTGCATCTGTTGCAGCCTTGCGGCTTCGTCGCCGGGGCGCGGTTGATTCGTCCGCTCCTGTGCCTGGCGCATGCTCTGCTGCGTCTGCTGCATGCGGATGGACTGGATTTCCATGCTCGCGAGGCGTTGCGAAAGCCGCGCCTCGATGCCCTGCAGGCGAGAAAGGCGCTCGGCATCGCGGGCACCGCGTTCCGCGTTCTGGCCCTGCGTGTTCTGATTCTGCAGGGTCTGCAGGCGCTGGATGCGTTCCTGCACGTTGCGAAGCTGTTCCTGCGCCTGGTTCATGCGCGATTGCTGCAGCTCGTTCGCGCGGCTTTGCTGCGTCAGTCGCTGCGCTTCGCGCTGTACCGCCTGGTGCGGATCGTTATCGCGGCCGCGGCGCTGAGTGGCGTCCATCTCGCGCTGCGCTGCCGTGATCGCGTTGTGCATATGGCGGTTCTGAAGCGTGCCTTCCATGCGCTTCTGGGTGGCTAGCATGCGTTCCTGAAGCTGGCCTAGTTCGCGCTGCATGGACTGGAAACGCTGCTGTGACTGCTGCTGGATGCCGGGTTCCGGCTGGCGCTGCTGCTGGCGTTGCGAATTCTGGGCCGTATCCTGGGCGGGCCGCTGCTGTTGCGCGGCAAGCTGCGCCTCCCTGCCCGGCTGCAGGCGGGATGCCTGTTCCATGGGCGCGCGCTGGTGAAGCACGGTAACGTTGCTGACCTCTTTGAAGCGAGTTAGCGGCGCCTGGCGGTTTGCCTCCATGCCCGCTTCCTGCGGCGCGCGCTGTTGCTGCAGATCCTTGCCGGGCATGCGGGAGGCAACGGATGCGTGCTCTTGAGCGGGTTGCTTCCGATCCGCCTGCCTGGAAACTTCCTGTTGCTTTTGCGGCTGGGCGTTGAGGCCTTCTTCCTGCCCGGCGCGGCGCATCTGCTGATGGGATTGTTGAAACTCACGACTCTGAATCTGCACCTGCGGCAGGGCGGCGCCCTGTTCGCGTGAAGCGTGCTGGCCGGCTTGCTGGCCCTGCGCCATAGGATCAACTTCCTTGGCCATGCGTTGCTGCAGTTCGGTCATCTGGCGCAGCAGCGATTGCTGCACCAGATGACTCAGCTGCTGCTGACGCTCTTCAAAACGCGCCTGAAGCTGCTCGCGCTCGCGACGAAGCTGTTGCTGGCGTTCACGCAGGTAAGCCACATGGGCCAGCCCCTCTTCCTCCAGGCGGGCGCATTCTTCTTCCAGTGCCGCTTCCTCGGCCTCCATGAGGCTGAGGACGAGGCTGTATTCCGCCTCGGCTTCTTCCAGTTCGATTTCCAGATCGAGCGCATCCTGCGCCGCGCCGTCCAGCGCCGGCAGCGCCGCGCCACGCGCCACGCCGAGGAAGTGATCGAGACGTTCGTCAACATTTCCGCCCTGAGCCATGTAAACGGCCAGTAACGCCTGCAACGCCTGGGCGCGGGAAAACTGCTCGTAATGAATGCGCCCCTGGAAGCGGCTGTTGCCGCCTTCATCGGCCTGTTCCTGCATAAAAGTATCGAGTGTTGTCATGACACACCTGACAGAGAGTGGATGTCATGTTCTATAGTGATTCTGCGAATCACTCGCAAATGATATTTATTATCATTTGCATGCGAGAGCGGCATTACCCTAGTATTCTATTGTTTTTTATGAAAATTTAAACTTACGGAATTGATGCAGTAACGCAGCCCTGTCGGCTTCGGCCCATCGGGAAATACATGGCCAAGATGCGCCTCGCAACGCGCGCAGCGGATTTCGATGCGGCGCATGCCGTGGCTCTTATCCTCCCTCTCCTCCAGCGCATCAACAGATGCGGGCTGAAAAAAGCTCGGCCAGCCGGAGCCGGAATCGTACTTGGCGTATGACGTGAACAAATCCACGCCACAGGCGGCGCACGCATAGGAGCCCTCTTCCTTGTGGTCGGCATACTTGCCGCTGAACGGAGGTTCCGTGCCACCCAGGCGGCAGACGTAATACTGCTCCGGGGATAGTTCGGCTTTCCACTCCTGATCCTGCTTGATGATTTTCTTGTCAGCCATTCGCTATTTCTTTTTCCAGCCGCGCCTCGCGCCGTCCGGCGTAGATCGAGCCTGCCATGATGATGGCGGCACCGATGGCCGTCCAGAAATCAAGCACCTCGCCGAATACCAGATAGGCGAGGATCGCGGTGAATACAAGGCGGGTGAAGTCGAAGGGGATGACGGTTTTCACATCCGCGAATTTAAACGCCCCTATCATGCAGAAATGCGCCGCAGAGGATGACACCGCCACGATGAGCAGCATGCCCTGCATCTCCCAGGAAACCGGCTGCCAGTACATGTATGCCAGCGGCGCGGAAATCACCATCATGTTGGCGTTCATGTAAAACACGGTGCGTGGCGCCGATTCGGTGCGCGAAAGGGCTTTCACCAGCAGGCCGGAGGTTGCCATCGCGCAGGAGGAGCACAGCACGAACACCGCGCCCGGCCCGAACACCGCCGTGCCGGGACGGGCGATGATCAGCACGCCGATGAAGCCGAGCGCCACGGCGAGCCAGGTTCCCCTGCCCACTTTCTCATGCAGAATCAGGCTGGCGCCGATGGTCACGAAGATCGGCGTGATGAAGCTGA
The DNA here is from genome assembly GCA_017302755.1 of Alphaproteobacteria bacterium. Classification (GTDB taxonomy): domain Bacteria; phylum Pseudomonadota; class Alphaproteobacteria; order Rickettsiales; family JAFLCR01; genus JAFLCR01. The sequence continues at coordinate 3,665 of JAFLCR010000033.1, read as the reverse complement.
GCGCCACCGCCTCCGCCACCGGCAACAGGAACAGCGCGTAAAACCAAAGCTCCATAGCAATCACGCCGCAGGCGGCGCGCACCAGATGGGCGCGATAGCGCGTGGTGTGCAGCCCTTTCACCCCTGCATGCAGCAGCCAGGGCAGCAGGATGACCACCCCCCAGACATTGCGCCAGAACACCATGAGGAAGGAGGGAACTTCCGCCGAGGTATAGCGGATCGCCGTGTTCATGATCGAAAAACAGAGCATGCTGGCGCACATCAGCATCATGCCGGTGACGGCGCGGGAGCGGATCGGTGAGGTAAGCGCGAAGGACAAAGCGGCTCTATGACAAAAGAATATCCCTTCTATAGCCCGCCACCGCCGGGTTGTCATGTGCCGCAGATGCGCAGGCGCCGTTTTTCCTGTATCCTGCGCCCATGCTGCCCAAGCCAAAACATGCCGCCGAGCTGTTCGACGCCGCCGGTTTCTCACGGAAAATCGCCGCCTTGCGCGCAGGAAGGGGGGATCTTTCCGCCTGCCGCGCGGCGCTTCTGGCCGTCTGCAAGGAGGCGCTCGGCCAGTTCCGGGAAACCCTGCGCCAGCGTTTCATGCAGAAGCCGGACGGGCTCGTCTATGCCCAGCACCACGCCTGGTGCCTCGACCATCTGCTGGCGGCGATGTTCAAGTTTCTGACCCATCTGCACCCGCTCGAGGCCACGACACGGATGGCGTTGATCGCCACCGGCGGCTATGGGCGCGGCGAGCTATGCCCTTACTCCGACCTCGATATTCTCTTTCTCTGCGATGATCCGGACTGGCGGCACGATTCGGCCACCGTCGAGGCCTTCGCGCAGGATTTCCTGACCTTGCTGTGGGATATGGGCCTCAAGGTGGGCCACGCCGTGCGTCCGCTGGAGGACGCCGTCATGCTGGCGCGCAAGGATTTCACGATCCGCACCGCCGCGCTCGAAAGCAGGCTTATCGCGGGGAATATATTTCTCGAGCAGCAGTTTCAGGAAAAATTCCAGCACCGCGCCGTGATGTGGGGCGAGTCGGAATTCCTCGAAGCGAAGCTGGAAGAACGTGAGCGCCGCCTGGAGCGTTACGGCGACAGCCGCTACATGCTGGAGCCGCAATTGAAGGAAGGCAAAGGGGGACTCCGCGATCTGCACACGCTGCTCTGGCTGGCGCGGCATTGCTATGGCGCAGGCAGCGCGGCGGGGCTGGGCAAACAGGACGTGTTCACCGCGCGCGACGTGGCGGGGTTTGAGGCGGCGCATCGTTTTCTGCTGACGCTTCGCACGGCGCTGCATCTGCTGGCGGGCAGGATGGAGGACAGGCTCAGTTTCGACTGGCAGCCGCAGATCGCCACCTTGCTCGGCTACAAGGATGACGCGCGCAACCGCGGCGTGGAGAAAATGATGCGCCGCTATTTCCTCTACGCGCGCGAGATCGGCCATCTGACGCGGCGCATGAGCGCGGCGCTGGAGCAGAAATACGGACGGCGCAGCCATTTCGGACTGATGCCCCTGCCCTCGCTGCCGTGGCTTTTTCCGGGTTTTTTCGTGCGTGGCGACCGGCTTGACGTGGCCGACAGCGACGAGCTCAAGCGCCAGCCGCTCAAGATGATCTCGCTGTTCAAGCTCGCGCAGGAGCATCACCTCGACATGCACCCGCACGCGATGACGCTGATGGCGCGCAACCTCTCGCTCGTCGGGCCGACGCTTCGGCGCGATAAGCAGGCCAACCAGATGTTCCTCGACATCCTCACCGGCCACAAGCCGGACAGGACGCTGCGCCTCATGAACGAAGCGGGCGTGCTCGGCAAATTCATTCCCGATTTCGCGCACGCGGTGGGGCGCATGCAGTTCAACATGTATCACGTGCACACGGTGGACGAGCATACGCTAATCGCGGTCGGCATCCTAAGCCGCATCGAGAACCAGGAACTCACCAAGGAGCTTCCGGTGGCGAGCCGCGCCATCAAGCAGATCAACCTGCGCCACGCGCTCTACGTGGCGCTGCTGCTGCACGACATCACCAAGGGCAAGCCCGGCGATCATTCGATTCTCGGCGCGAAGCTCGCCGAAAAGCTGGGGCCGCGCCTGGGCCTCAGCAAGCTTGAAACCGAAACCGCGAGCTGGCTCATCCGCTGGCATCTGCTGATGAGCCATACGGCGTTCCAGCGCGACCTCGGCGACCCGAAGACGATTCAGGATTTCGTGGAGAAGGTGCAGTCGGTGGAGCGCCTGAGGCTGCTGCTGATTCTCACCGTCGCCGACATCCGCGCCGTGTCGCCGAACACGTGGAACGACTGGAAAGCCGTGCTCCTGCGCGAGCTTTACGCCCGCGCGGAAGAAGCGCTCACCGGCGCGCTCTCCACCGCCGAGCGCGAGGATATCACGCGCGGCAGGCTCGCCCATATCACCGGGCAGCTGCGCGAGCAGCTTGGGGATTGGAAGAAGGCGGAGATCGAAACCTTCATCGCCAGCAGCACGCCTTCCTACTGGCTCGCCTTCGACCAGGAAACCCACGGGGTGCTGGCGAGGCTGCGCCGCGAAGAGGCGAAAACCGGTTTCGCCTGCGACATCGAGGCCGCGCCGGCGCGCGCCGCGTCGCGCGTGCTAATCGCGGCGCCGAGTTCAGCAAGCCTCTTCGCACGCATGGCAGCAGCACTTACAAAGCAGGGCGTGTCGATCACTGGCGCGTCGGCGCACCGGCTGAAGGACGGCATGGAGGTCGGCAGTTTCTGGGTGCAGGACGCGCTCGGCGGGCCCGTCACCGACCCGGAGAAGCGGCAGCGCCTGGAGCAGGGTTTGCGCGACGCCGCGAAGGATTCCGGACTTCCCGATACGGCGCGTTTCATGGCCCCCCTGCCCGCGCGCGTCAAAGCGTTCGCGGTGGCGCCGTCGGTGATGATCGACAACCAGGCGAGCGAATTCCACACGCTCATCGAAGTGCGCGGCCGCGACCGCAAGGGATTCCTGGCGACCGTGGTGACCGCGTTGGCCCGCGCTGGATTAACTCTCTCCTCGGCACATGTCAGCACTTATGGCGAACGAGCTGTCGATGTTTTTTATGTAAATGAAAACAAAGGAGAAAAAATCCCCAATGCCGAGATAGAAATGATTAAAAATAAGATCATTACCTGCATTTGACATATTTTACAGTTTTTTGAAGGCGATATTAATTAATTTTAGTTAAACGATTTCCTTGATATATTAAACTAATATAATTTACTTGGATCCTGCTATGAGCAAGGTAACTTCATTTATTTGCGACATAAAGCTCACTGCGGACGGGCCTGTAATTCTAGAACTTGGAGCATCCGCCAATAGTCACTTTAGCGGATTTGATTCCATCAGAGGTATGCGGCCGATGCGCACTCTCATTCATGAGGATCTGCGTGAACTGGGTATTCCAAATTTCGCAAGCATGTCTGATAACGCGCAAAATTCTATGCGCCATCAAATGAGCTCCCCTGACACCGTCTTTTGTGATGGATCAACCGGACTAGACGGTCCTTATGAAAATAAGGCCATGTATGCATGGCTTACAGGCACGCAATCTTCCATGGCCCCTGCACAGGGTGTTTATACTAAGCACTACACCCCAGAGCTTGCTGATCAAATCCGTGCAGAATTAGGCGAAAGGGAAGCCTATGTACTTAAGGCTACCACCC
>JAFLCR010000032.1 GCA_017302755.1 Alphaproteobacteria bacterium | reverse complement strand
GGCGATCATCAGCGGCGGCGCTTTGGTGGCGCGCGGGGGGAGGGCGAAGTAGTGGAGGTCTTCGACGTCCTCGATGGTGGCGCCGAGGCTGTTCATCAGCCCCATGAAATCGGGGAAGGAGGTGCGGATCATGCCGCCATCGTCCACCCGCACCGGCTCCTGCGCGGCCATGCCCATCACCAGGAAGCTCATGGCGATGCGGTGATCCATATGCGTGGCGACCTTGCCGCCGCCTTTGACTTTGCCGCCTGTGACGATGAGCGTGTCGCCTTCGGCTTTCGCCTGCACGCCATTGACTGAGAGGCCAGCCAAAATGGCGTTGAAGCGGTCGCTTTCCTTCACCCGCAGCTCGGCGAGGCCTTCCATGACGGTTTCACCCTTGGCGAAGGCGGCGGCGACGGCGAGAATGGGGTATTCATCGATCATCGACGGGGCGCGCTCGGCGGGGACGCGGATGCCCTTCAGCGCGCTTGCTCGCACGAGGATATCGGCGACTTTTTCCCCGCACTCCTCGCGTTCGTTTTCGAAGGTGAGGCTGGCGCCCATCTCTTTCAGCGTGGTGAAGAGGCCGATGCGCAAGGGGTTCACGCAGACATCGGTGACGCGCAGTTCGGATTGCTCGGTGATGAGCGCCGCGACGATGGCGAAAGCAGCCGAGGAAGGATCGGCGGGGACTTTGAGTTCAAGGGTTTTATGGGCGAAGTCCGGGCGACCTTTGAGGGTGACTTTCCAGCCTTCCTTCACGGCCTCGCCGGAAATCTTTGCGCCGAAATGGCGCAACATGATTTCGGTATGGTCGCGGGTGCGCTCCGGCTCGATGACGGTGGTGTCGCCCGCCGTGTTGAGGCCTGCGAGCAGGATTGCGGATTTCACCTGGGCCGAGGCCACGGGAAGCGTGTAGGCGATGGGCAGCAGGTCGTCGCGGCCGGTGAGCGCCAGCGGCAGGCGGAGATTGGAGCGGGCCAGGATGCTGGCGCCCATCTGGGTCAGCGGGTCGGCCACGCGCTTCATGGGGCGCTTGTGCAGGCTTGCGTCGCCGGCGAAGAAGCTGGTGAAGGGGTGGGAGGCCACCAGGCCCATCAGCAGCCGCGCCCCGGTGCCGGAATTACCCATATCGAGCACTCCGGAGGGTTCAGAGAGGCCGCCAACCCCCACGCCCCGCACTTCCCAGTAGCCGCCGCTTTCGGTGATCGTGACCCCCATCTGGCGCAGGGCGTCGGCGGTGTGGAGCACGTCCTCGCCCTCCAGAAGCCCGCTAATGCTTGTTTTTCCTACATTCATGGCGCTGCACAGCAGGGCGCGGTGGGAAATGGATTTGTCGCCAGGCACGCGCACCTGCCCCTTCAAGGCGCCGGAGGGGTGGGAAATCAGCGGGCGGGGGGCGTGAGTCACGGTTAACCTTATGGTTACACTTGTGTGTTGGATTCATTACTGGGCTGTCGTTTCCGCGCTGGCGGGAATGACGGTGCCTAAACTAGAGTACTACCTAACTTGTCTGCCATTTCACGCCAACAAAAAACGTGGACAGCCTGCATGGGTAAAACTATAGAGCGAAAGAGTAGTTCGGCCAAAAATAAGGAGACGTCTCCGGTGAACAGCAGTTTCGGAGCCAAACGGATCTGCCCGTCGTGCACGGGAAGGTTCTACGATCTGGGAAAAAATCCCGCCACGTGCCCGTCATGCAAGCACAGCTTCGACCCCACGATCGTGCTGAGGGCGCGGCGCGGCAGGAAGAAAGCCGAGGCCCAGGCCGCCGCTGCCGCCCGTGCGGCCGCGAAGAAGAAGGAGCTTTCGCTGGAGGATATCGAAATCGAAGTCGAGGATGTCGGGGAACCCGTCGAGGAGATCGTGGAGATCGAAGCGGCGGACGATCTGGAGGATATTGAAGAGGATATCGAAACCCTCGACGATCACCATCCCCACAGCACCTCCGACGGTGACGACGCCGACGATGAGACCATTATGGAAGAACTCGGCGACGAGGCGCTGATCGGCGAGCTGGACAGCGAGGACGGCTTCGAGGAAGAGGAAGAGGACGAAGACGCGCCCAAGAAGAAGGGCAAGGCGAAGCCGAAGAAGCCGGCGGCTAAGAAAAGATAACATTTCTCATGACATTTCCCAAGCTTCCTGACCGACTTAAGGAATTGCGCGGCCGGGTGGTGGAGCACGGGGAAAACAAGACAAGGAGAAGCCTGCACCGACGCTATGCCTGGATCATATTCGCCGTGCTGATGGCGTTGTTCAGCGTACCCGTCGGATTGAAGTCAATGTTCTGCACGCCGGTGAGCGTGGAATTGCTTTCTGTAGAAAAGTATACTGCGCACAGGGGTTCCAGCGCTGGATCTTGGTATCCTGTGCTTTCCGACAGGAGTGGCGGGTTGAAGATACGTTATGCGTTCAAGGATCGTAACGGCAACCGCCATGAAGGTGAGGATAAGGTGCTCACCAATTACCCCGATCATGTTCAGGGTTGTTACTTTTCCCTGCATCCGCAATGGAACTGGTTGACAAGAAAAGGGCTGAATTGAGCTCAGTACTGCAAGCAGCCGGGATCAAGATTGAGTCTTGAAATATCCTGGGCGGCCACGATGCGCGTCGCCTGACTGATGTATGCATTATTGAGCTGCGAGAGTTCAAACAGCAATGTTTTGGCTTGGTCCTTGGTATCCACGGCCAGGGCAAGGTCGTTATCACCCCGGTAATCGAGGCCGATACCCATTTTGCTGGCTATCGCAATGATCTCATCCCGCGTGCTCTGCTCGCAGACCATGAAAATGCTGATACAGCCTTGCTGGGGCTGAAAGGAAATTTTGTGCAGCCCTTTGCCAGGGGATCCATCATATACTAATCCGCCACGGTAGGCGATGTCATGGAAATGTTTATCATAGATGTGATCGTAAGCCATTCTCTAATGCTAGCACAGAATTATTACAATTTATCACCGCGTAAAAATTATTATAAATCAAAAATATATCTGTTCAGGCGGCTTTGCCTTTCTGTTTCTGGTCGTTCATCGCTTTCACCAGCGCATCTCCCATCTCTGTCGTGGAAACCTGCTTCATCCCTGGCTGCATGATGTCTCCGGTGCGGTAGCCGTCGGCAAGCGTCTGGGTGACGGCTTTCTCGATGAGGTCGGCCAGGTCGCCGCGGTCCAGCGAATAGCGCAGCAACATAGCGAGGCTCAGGATGGTGGCGATGGGGTTCGCCTTGTTCTGGCCCGCGATATCCGGCGCGGAGCCGTGGACGGGTTCGTAAAGGGCCGGCTGCCTGCCATCCTTGCCCTTGGTGCCGAGCGAGGCCGAGGGTAGCATGCCGAGCGAGCCGGTGAGCATGGCCGCGCAGTCCGAAAGAATGTCGCCGAACATATTTTCGGTCACGATCACGTCGAATTGGCGGGGGTTACGCACCAGCTGCATGGCGGCATTATCAACATACATGTGCGAAAGCGCGACGTCGGGATAATCCTTGGAAAGCGCGATCATTTCCTGCCGCCATAGCTCGGTGGATTCGAGCACGTTGGCCTTGTCGATCGAGCAGAGTTTTTTGCCGCGCTTTTGCGCCAGTTCGAAGGCCACGCGGCCGACGCGCTGAATTTCGGAAGAGGTGTAGGTGAGGGTGTTGAAGCCGCGTTTCTCGCCGTTCGGCAGGGTTTCCACGCCCTTCGGCTCGCCGAAATAGAGGCCGCCGGTCAGCTCGCGGACGATCAGAATGTCCAGGCCGGCGATGACTTCGCGCTTGAGGGTGGAGGCGTCGGCGAGGGCGTCGAAGCACAGCGCCGGGCGCAGGTTCGCGAACAGGCCCAACTCCTTTCGGATGCCGAGCAAGCCGCGTTCGGGGCGGACGGAATAGTCCAGCGCTTCCCATTTCGGGCCGCCGACGGCGCCGAGGAGGATGGCGTCGGCCTTCTGCGCCTTTTCGAGCGTTTCCTTTGGGAAGGGCGTGCCGGTGGCGTCATAGGCCACGCCGCCGAGAAGGGCGGTGTCGGTATGGATACCGGTTTTATGATGATCGTTCAGCCAGTGAATGATTTTTTCCGCCTCGGCAATAACTTCTTTGCCAATGCCATCGCCGGAGATGAGGAGAATAAAGGGTGAGGCGGACATAAAAAACTCACAAGAAAAAAGGAAAGGAATGACGAAGAAGGCGCGTCAAGCATGCCATCGCAATGACGAAGACATGGCGTAGCAGAACGCCGGTTACTTTTCCAGCCACTCCGTCACGGTTTGGATCTGATCCGCTTCCATGAGGCTCGGGCAGTGGCCGATGCCGGGGTAGGTGACGAGCGTGGCCCTGGGGCCGGTCTGGGTCATTTTCTGGGCCGTGGCGGCGGTGAGGATGTTTGAGTTAGCGCCGTGCAGCAGCAGCACCGGGCAGGCGATTTTATCCCAGATCTCCCAGAGCGGGATGTCCTGTTTCAGCATCTCGGGGCTGTTGGCGGCGCGGAAGACGTCGCCGATTTTAGGGTCGTAGCGCAGACGGTAACTGCCATCCGGTTGGCGCGAGGCGGAGTGTTGGAACACATGCTCGGCGATCTGCAGGCCGCCGCGAAGGAAATCCGTGTAGGTGGCGGTCACGAAGGCACGGTAGGACGCCTCATCCGGAAATTCCATAAAGCGGCCCACATACTGGGAGATAAAATGCAGTCCTTCCTTGGGCAGTTCGGCGCCGATGTCGTTCAGCACCAGTTTTTTGATTTTCTTCGGATGGGTGGCGGCCAGGATCATGCCGATGATGCCGCCCATCGAGGTGCCGACCCAGCGGCAGGATTCGATGTTCAGCTGCTTCATCAGGGCCAGCATGTCGGCGGCGCTGACAGGGTTGGTGTACCAGGCCGGGTTCGGCAGGGGCGGGCTGTCGCCGCGGCCCGCGATGTCTGGCGCGATCACGCGGTATTTCGGGGCCAGGGCGGCGGCCAGGAAATCAAAATCGCGCGCGTTGCGGGTGAGGCCGTGGACGCAGATGACCACGTCCGGATTCGTAGGCTCGCCCCATTCATGAATGGCCAGCGGGTGGGTGCCTTCGCCCTCGGGGTTGGGGGCGGGGAAGGTATAGAGGCGGTCAGGGTTCATAGGTGCTCCTTAAGGTAGCCACCATAGCTTCGGAAGGCGGGGAAACAAGGGTTTCCAAAGCCTGGCGCGATTTTACGCGAAGAGTCCGTGAATCGTCATGCAAGCTTCACATTCATTCCGTTGACGGGATGAATGGGTGCGGTTATAACCGCATAGTTAATTTTTCATTAACCTTACTTTCAAGGATCTAAACCATGGCGACCATTTACGGCGGCGACGGCAATGAAGTGCTTCTGGGCACCGGCAACAGTGACCTCATCAACGGCGGCGACGGCAATGACCGCATTCGCGGTTACAAGGGCGCGGATACGCTCTATGGCAGCTACGGCGACGATACGCTGAACGGCGGTCAGGGCAAGGATCTCATCTTCGGCGGTTCCGGCCATGACGTGCTGCGCGGCGGCAAGGGTGCCGATGTGATTTACGGCGACTGGTCCGCCGGTCCCGGCACCGTGGACGGCAACGACACCATTCATGGCGGCCAGGGCGCGGACACCGTGTTCGGCGGCGCGGCCAAAGACTCTATCTTCGGCGGTCTGGGCGACGACGTGATCGTGGCTGGCGACGGCAACGATACGGTGGAAGGCAATGAGGGCCAGGACACCATCACCGGCGGCAACGGCAACGACCTCATCTACGGCGACCGCCACGCGAACGGCGAAGGCCGCGCGGACGTGCTGGCGGGCGGTTCGGGTGACGACACCGTCATCGGCAACCGCGGCGGCGACAGCATCCAGGGCAATTCCGGCAATGACGTGCTCAACGGCCGCTACGGCATCGACACGATCTCCGGCGGCTCGGGCAACGACGTATTCGCCTTCACGAGCAAAGAGCATTCCGGCAAGGGCGCCGGCAACCGCGACGTCATCACCGATTTCGCCCAGGGCAAGGACAAGATCGACCTTTCCGCGCTGAACGGCACGGCGGACTGGGAGCAGGTCACCCATGCCGGCTTCACCGTGGTGAAGGTGGATGTGAATTCCAACAGCTCCATCGACTTCCAGATCGAGCTGACAGGCGCTTACACCCTGACGGACGGCGATTTCATTCTGTAATCGCTACGATTTTCGGTAGAGGAAGAAGGGAGGCCTGGGCCTCCCTTCTTTTTTGTGGATTCATGTTGATGTGTCATCCCAGTTTTCGCTGGGATGACAGGAACGATTTTTTAGGGCATAACCGGCCCATGTTTCAGAATCTTTCCCAACGCCTGTCCGATGTCTTTTCCAAGCTTACCCGCAAGGGCGCGCTGACCGAGGAGGACGTCAACACTGCCCTGCGCGAGGTGCGCATTGCGCTGCTCGAGGCGGATGTCGCCCTGCCGGTGGTCAAGGAATTCGTTGAAAGCGTGAAGGCCAAGGCTGTCGGGCAGGAGGTGATCCGTTCCATCTCGCCGGGGCAGATGGTGATCAAGATCGTGAGCGACCACCTGGTGGAGGTGCTCGGCGGTGCGTCCGAAGGGCTTGATCTCGCGGCCAGCCCGCCGGTTGTCGTCATGATGGTGGGGTTGCAGGGCTCCGGCAAGACCACCACCTCGGGCAAGCTGGCGCTGAGGCTGCTTTCGAAGCATCGCAAGAAGGCGCTGCTCGCCTCGCTGGACGTGAACCGACCGGCGGCGCAGGAGCAGCTCGCCGTGGTGGCGAAACAGGCGGGCACGGAAAGCCTGCCCATCGTGCCGGGGCAGAAGCCGCTGGAAATCACGCAGCGCGCGCTCAAGGAAGCGAAGCTCGGCGGGTATGACGTGCTGATCCTCGATACGGCGGGTCGGCTGCATATCGATGACGAGTTGATGGCTGAGCTTGCTGCGGTGCGCGACCTGGCGAACCCCAAGGAGACACTGCTCGTCGCCGACAGCCTCACCGGCCAGGACGCGGTAAACGTGGCGCGGCAGTTCAACGAGAAGATTGGCGTCACCGGCATCGTGCTCACCCGCATCGACGGCGACGGGCGCGGCGGCGCGGCGCTTTCCATGCGCCAGGTGACGGGACGGCCGATCAAGTTCCTGGGCACGGGTGAAAAGCTCGAAGGGCTGGAGGAGTTTCACCCCGAACGCGTGGCCTCGCGGATTCTGGATATGGGGGACGTCGTCTCGCTGGTTGAGCGGGCGGTGGAGAACATCGATAAGGAAGCGGCCGAGAAAATGGCCGTCAAGGCGCTTGAAGGCCAGTTCGACCTTGACGACATGGCGGCGCAGTTCAAGCAGATCAAGAAGCTCGGCGGCCTGGGCGGCATGCTTACCATGTTGCCTGGCATGGGCAAGATGAAGCAGCAGTTAGAGGGCGCAAATATCGATGAGAAGATGCTGGCGCGCCAGGAGGCGATCATCTCCTCGATGACCAAGAAAGAGCGCAAGCACCCGAAGCTGCTCAACGCCTCGCGCCGCCGCCGCATCGCGCTCGGGGCGGGGGTGGAGGTGCAGGACGTGAACCGCCTGCTCAAGCAGCATCAGCAGATGGCCGATATGATGAAGAAGGTGAAGAAGATGGGGAAGAAAGGTTTGCTGCGCGGGGGGCTGAAGGGGCTGTTGCCGGGATAGTTATCATTAAATATCAGCTGATTGTCAGTTTTGTGGTTTGTCATCAAAGAGCAATGCCAGGCTGTTAGGATACTGGAGAACTGTAATAGGAGGCGGCAGATGACGGCACATACTACCCTGGAAGGACTCACCCTGTATGAAGCGCGCGCCTTGTGCATGTATATTGAGGTGCAGAACGGAGGGTTTCTTTATCATTCGGACGAGAAAATCTCCGTTGCCTCCGCCAAACGCTTCCCTGACGGCAACTATACTCTGGAGATTGCGTCGCCGGATGGTTTTCCCGCCGACGTTTTTGGGAAAGAATTGAGCGGCGTGCGCAACTTTGGGCATTCCTTCCTCGATCCGGAGCGCGAGCGTGTGAACACGAGTCGCACGACGCTGCCGGAACTGACTGAGTTTGCCAATATTGAAATCGTTTCCACGGGGCCGGTGATTAAACGGGCCGAATAATCTGGGGAAGCGCGAAACATTTCCTGCTTGATTTAGCAGGTTTCGGCAAGGCAAGCTTTGGTGAATTGTAAAAGCTGATCATGCAGGACATCCGTCTTTTCATTGCTGAAAACGAATCGTTGCTGATCGCTCGGCTGGCGATGGAGCGGCTCGAGGAGTTCGGCATTCACCACTGGGCCGTGCCGCTTGTGGCGGGGGCTGAATGCACGGTGCTCTATAGCGGGTGTGGGCAGATCGCTAAGATCGAAAATGTTCCTGAGGAAGGCGCGTCATGTGACTTGGTGCTTGGCGAAAGCGCCGCCGTGCTGCTGGAAGGCACCGGCAGGCAGCTTGGATTTTACGGCTTTCTTGACCGTTCGAATCTTTCCCGCCTCGATACGGAAGTCGCTCGTTATCAAGCCTGGGCACGCGGCTATGATTTCTGGGATTGGCGGGCACCTCCCTCGAATCCGCACGAGCTGGGCAAGAATCTCGGCAAGGTGCCCGAGGGCTTCCCTCACGCTGGGCTGCTTTACCTCTATGACCGGGGTGCGATCCGCCGGGAGCGTGTGCAATCTTGGGAAACGCCGGTCCCGTTCGGGCTGGACGGGCTGCGCAGCCTGGATGACTATATCGCCTATCGCGTGGATCAGTGGGGTGATGACGGGCGGCCAGCGGCTTTATCGAAAGCGGAGATCACGGCGTTGGCCGCAGCAACATGTTACCGGCCCGATGCTTCCGCTATTTTTCCAACAGGCGTGCTGACCGAACCGGTGCCGCTGGAAAAAGGCTCACTCTTTCGCGCGTGATCAGCGTCCCGGTGGCCATCCTTTCTGTTCGCTGCCATTCCACACGGTTGGCGGCGGCGCCTCCCGCATGGCCTGGATGTGTTGCAGGATCGCGTCGGCGGCGAAGCAGAGATCGGTGTAGGGATCGGCTTCGAGTTCGCCGTTGCGGTAATAGGCGCCCGCGCCGTCGATGACGCTGCGCACCAGCTCTTCATAGTTGCTTACACGGTTGGCCAGGGTGGGGCCGCCAGGCGGGGGCGGGCCTTCCGCGCCGGTGACAAAGGAATGGGCGAAGCTGAGGCGGCAGGCCGCCGTGCCGAAGAAATCCGCGGGAGGCTGGTCGAGCGTCAGCCCGGATTCGCGGTAGGCGGCGATGCTGTCGCTCAGCGCCAGTTCCAGCTCTTCTTCCGGAGGATAGGGGTTGTAATGGGCGCGGATGTCGGTTTCGATTTCCCAGAAATGCCCGTCTTCGATGGGCGTTTGCCGGGCAAGCAGAAGAATCAGCCGGTTATGGGCCTGCGCCTGGTCGCGGAAATGGCGTTCAATCCTGCCTGCGGTCATATTTTTCCCTGTTTTGGGCTTTGTACCCCGGTTTTGTGACAATGGCATGAAAATCCGGCAGGTGAAGAAAAGGCTGGAAATCGTGGGAGAAATGTGCTTATTTCCCGTTTCTTTCCAACTGGAATTATTGAAAAATCTAAGGAATTCACATGGCTGTGATGATTCGCCTTGCCCGCGGGGGCACCAAGAAACGTCCGTATTACCGCATCGTGGTCGCTGACAAGCGTTCCGCGCGCGATGGCGACTTCATCGAAAAGGTCGGCGCGTACAACCCGCTGCTTGCCAAGGACGCCAAGGAACGCCTCGTGCTCAACGAAGACCGTATCAAGCATTGGCTCTCCGTGGGCGCGCAGCCCAGCGAGACGCTCGCCCGCTTCCTGACGAAAGCTGGCCTGTACAGCGTGAAGCCCCGCTATGAGATCAAGGCGAAGGGTTCGCGCCTGAAGAAGAAAGCTGCCGAAGCCGCCGCGAAGGCCGCTGAAGCCGCGAGCGCTCCCGCCGAGGCTCCGGCTGCGGATAACGCCGCCGCGTAATTTCTTGGGCGGAGAAGGAGGCCTTCTTTGCCTGAATCATCCCTGGTCTGCATCGGCAAGATCACCGGCGTGCATGGCGTGCGCGGCGCGGTGAAAGTCGCTTCTTACACCGAAGAACCGGAGAGCGTCGCCGCGTATGGCATGCTGCATGACGCGGCAGGCAAGCCGCTTTTCCATTTGAAAGTGACGTCGGTCAATGACGGCGGGGTGATTGCCGCCATCTCCGGCGTCGAGGATCGCGACGCGGCCGAGGCTCTGAAAGGGCTGGAGCTTTACGTGCCGCGCTCGGCGTTGCCGGAAACCGAAGAAAACCAGTTTTACGAAACGGACGTGATCGGCCTGCCTGTTTTCGACGAGGCAGGGGGAAGGGTCGGTGTGGTGAAGGCGTTTCATCAATACGGCGCAGGCACGGTGATCGAGATCAAGCCTGAAACGGGGCAGGAGATCCTGCTGCCGTTTCGCAATGAATTTGTGCCGGTGGTGGATGTGAAGGCGGGGCGGCTCGTGGTGGCGTTGCCCGAAGAGGTGGAGGCCAGGCCGGAGGAAGGCGATGGGTGATACGTCGTCATCCCGGCACAGGCCGGGATCTAGTGTTTATGTGAACGTCTCCGCCTCGGACTCCTGGATCCCGGCCTGCGCCGGGATGACGAGGGAGGGGATGTGATGCCGCTCTGGAAAGCCGGCATCCTGACACTGTTTCCCGAAATGTTCCCCGGGCCGCTTTCGCAGTCGCTCGCGGGGACGGCGCTCACGAAGGGCATCTGGGGCTATGAGGCCTGGAATATCAGGGATTTCGCTGCCGATAAGCATCGCACCGTCGATGACACCGCCTTCGGCGGCGGGCGGGGCATGGTGATGCGGCCCGACGTGCTCGGGGCGGCGATTGGCCACGCGAAAGCCGCCATGCCTGGCGCGCCGGTGCTCTATTTTACCCCCCGGGGGAAACCCATGAACCAGGAAATGGTGAGGGAAATGGTGGCGTTGCCAGGGGTTATCCTGCTTTGCGGGCGGTTCGAGGGCATTGATGAGCGGGTGATCGAAGCGTTTGATATTCAGGAAGTGTCTTTGGCCGACGCGGTGCTCTCCGGCGGGGAGATTCCCGCCCTGGCGCTCATGGACGCCTGCATCCGGCTGCTTCCGGGGGTGCTCGCCGAGCCGGAAACCCTTGAGGAAGAAAGCTTTGGGGCGGCGCCAGAATATGCTTTACTTTTGGAGTATCCCCAGTATACAAGGCCTTCCGAATGGAACGGTTTGGCCGTGCCAGACGTGTTGCTTTCCGGCCATCATGAGCGCATCCGCGCCTGGCGGCTTGAGCAGGCGAAAAGCCTGACCCGGGAACGGCGGCCCGATCTGTGGCAGGCTTACCAGAAGCGTAAGAAGGAATAGAAAAATGAACCTGCTGCAGAAGATCGAGCAGTCCCAACTCGAAAAGCTCAAGAACAAGAAATCTTCTTACAGTTTCGCTCCCGGCGACACCGTGCGCGTGAACGTGCGCATCGTCGAAGGCGACAATGAGCGCGTGCAGGCTTTCGAAGGCGTGTGCATCGCCCGCAAGGATCGGGGTCTCAATTCCTCCTTCACCATCCGCAAGCTCAGCCACGGCGAAGGCGTGGAGCGCGTATTCCCCACCTATTCCCCGCGCCTCGATTCGATCGAAGTAGTGCGCAAGGGCGACGTGCGCCGCGCGAAGCTTTACTATCTGCGCGGTCTCACCGGCAAGGCGGCCCGCATCCGCGAGAAGATGGATTTCGACCGCGCCGAAGAAAAGGCCGGCGAATAATCGCTGCCCTCATAGAGATTCAGGAAATGCCCGCTTCGGCGGGCATTTCTTTTTTGCGGCATAAAAACGCTTGCAGCGATGGCGCCTGCGGAGGAGTATGACGCTTCCGCAATTCATGAATTCCCTATGGCACGCACGCTCTACGACAAAATCTTCGACGCCCATCTCGTGCATCAGCGCGAGGACGGCACCTGCATCCTCTACATCGATCGCCATCTCGTGCATGAGGTGACGAGCCCGCAGGCGTTTGAAGGCCTGCGCATGGCCGGGCGCAAGGTGCGCCGTCCGGACGCGACGCTCGCGGTCGCCGACCATAACGTGCCGACGACGGACCGGGCGAAGGGCATTTCCGATCCCGAATCCCGGCTGCAGGTGGAGACGCTGGCGGAGAACTGCAAGGAATTCGGCGTGACGTATTTCCCGCTGTCGGATGTGCGCCAGGGCATCGTGCATATCGTCGGGCCCGAGCAGGGCATGACCCAGCCGGGCATGACGATCGTGTGCGGGGATTCGCATACCTCCACCCATGGCGCGTTCGGCGCGCTGGCGTTCGGCATCGGCACCAGCGAGGTGGAGCATGTGCTCGCCACGCAAACGCTCGTGCAGAAGCGGGCGAAGAATCTTCGCGTGACGGTGGATGGGACGCTGCCGCTCGGCGTGACGGCGAAGGACATCGTGCTCGCCATCATCGGCAGGCTCGGCACGGCGGGCGGCACGGGATACGTGATCGAATACGCCGGCTCCGCCATTCGCGGGCTTTCCATGGAAGGGCGCATGACGGTGTGCAACATGTCGATTGAGGCGGGCGCGCGCGCCGGGCTGATCGCGCCCGATGAAACCACCTTTGCCTATGTGAAGGGCCGCCCGCTCGCCCCGAAAGAGGCGGATTGGGAGAAAGCCGTCGCGTATTGGAAAACGCTCACCAGCGATCCGGATGCGAAATTCGACGTGGAGATCACGCTCGATGCCGCCAACATCGCGCCGCAGGTGACCTGGGGCACCAGCCCGCAGGATGTGGCGCCCATCACCGGCAGCGTGCCTGACCCGGCGCAGCAAAAGGACAAGGCGCACCAGGAGGCGCTCATGCGCGCGCTCGACTATATGGGGCTCGCGCCAGGCACGAAGCTGACCGAAGTGGCGATCGATAAGGTGTTCATCGGCTCGTGCACCAACGGGCGCATCGAGGATCTGCGCGAGGCGGCGAAGCTCGCCAAGGGCCGCCATGTTGCGCCGAGCGTGAAGCTGGCCATGATCGTGCCCGGCTCCGGCCTTGTGAAGGAGCAGGCGGAGCGCGAGGGCCTGCACACGGTATTTCTGGAGGCGGGTTTCGAGTGGCGCGAACCAGGATGCTCGATGTGCCTCGCCATGAACGCCGACCGGCTGGAGCCGGGCGAACGCTGCGCTTCTACCTCGAACCGCAATTTCGAGGGCAGGCAGGGCAGGGGCGGGCGCACCCATCTGATGAGCCCGGCGATGGCCGTCGCCGCGGCGGTGACAGGGCGTCTGGCGGATGTGAGGGAGTTATAAGTCATGCAGAAATTTACCACGCTCACTTCCATTCCCGCGCCGCTGCCCTTGGTCAATATCGACACCGATATGATCATTCCGAAGCAGTTTCTGAAAACCATCAAGCGCACCGGGCTTGGCGAAGGATTGTTTTATGAAATGCGCTATGACGTAAACGGCAAGAAGAACGACGGGTTCGTGCTGCATAACGCGCCTTACGACACGGCGCAGATTCTGCTTGCGGGTGAGAATTTCGGCTGCGGCTCCAGCCGTGAGCATGCGCCATGGGCGCTGCTCGATTTCGGGATTCGTTGCGTGATCGCGCCGTCTTTCGCGGATATTTTCTTCAATAACTGCTTCAAGAACGGCATTTTGCCCATCGTGCTGCCCAAAGAGACGGTTGAGAAGCTGATCGCGGAAGCGCAAAGCGCGCCCGCGCCGCTCAGCGTCGATCTCACGGCGCAGGCGGTGGAGAGCAGGGCGCTGGGCAGGATTTCCTTCGATGTCGAGGCGTTCCGTAAGCACTGTCTGCTGAACGGGCTGGACGATATCGGCATGACGCTGGAGCACGGCCAGGCTATTGCTGGCTTTGAAGCCACACAGCAAAAATCGCAGCCGTGGCTTTATAGTTAATATATAACAGCGGCTTAAATTCCATTTCCTGAAATGGGGCACCGTGGCAGAAACCCCACAGGCGGGGGGTGAATGATGGCTTGCGCCACTAATGCTAGGTTAAGCAACCATTTGGTAAGCATTTCATGCGGTAATGCGTTAGTCCGCCGGGAAACTGGTGGCCGGTAACTGCTTACCGGAGCTTTTTGATATCGCCTAACCCTCCCACCAAAACCAGGAGAAACCAATGAAGAAGATTCTTGCCATCAGCGTTCTGGCTCTGCTCACCGCAGCGTGCACCCACGAGGGCACCAGCACCTGCATGCGTCCCAACAATCCGTGGAAAGACTGCCATCACCTGATCTCGAAGGATCATAAGATGCAGTGCGAACATGCGCTGAAGGACGGCGCTGGCCGCCACGGCGACATCCGTCACCTGAACTATTGGGACGGCAAGTACGCTCCCGTAGCGAAGGGCAGCGTGGCCCCTGCGACGAAGCAGGCTGCTCCCGCGAAGAAAAAGAAGAAGCGCAGCAAGAAGCACCAGCACTAATCTTCTTCCGCTTTAGATAGCAAAAACCCGCCCGTAACGAACGTACGGGCGGGTTTT
>JAFLCR010000031.1 GCA_017302755.1 Alphaproteobacteria bacterium | reverse complement strand
GCCGACCCCCAACGTTTACAATACGCTGAACCAGGCGCCGCTCTGCATGCTGCGTTTCCGCTTTAACTAAACTTCTTCTTCTAGGTTGACAGGGCCGGCTTTTGCCGGCCCTTTTTTATGGGTTGGGAGGATGTGTCATGACGGATGTGTTGCTGGTTTACGTTACGGTGCCGGAAATGACTGTAGGTCGCCAGATAGCGGCAAGCCTGCTCGAGAAGCGACTGATTGCCTGTGCCAATATCCTTCCGGGTGCGGAGTCGCATTACCGCTGGGAGGGGAAGCTGGAAACCAGCGCCGAGGCAGTAATGTTCTTGAAAACAAAGCGTGATTTGCTGGACGCCGTGATGGTGGAAGTGGAGAAGCTTCACCCCTATGCCTGCTCCGCCGTGCTGGCGATGCATTTGGAAGGTGGAAGAAAAGGGTTCCTCGACTGGGTGCTCGCTGAAACCGTATGATTCCTGCCACTTCTTGCATCTACCCGGCCATGCTGCTAGGTAACGAGTCGGATGGGGCGTAGCCAAGCGGTAAGGCAACGGATTTTGATTCCGTCATTCCCAGGTTCGATCCCTGGCGCCCCAGCCAAGATTTTCAGGTTCTAACTTGGGTTTTACCAGAGACACAGCCAGGATGGCTGTTTCCTGGCTTTTTCGCTATCCACCGCACATGTGGGGCGAGTTTTTCCCTCAAATTTTAATGATTGGTGCGGATGCCGAACGGCAGATAGGCAGGACACCAGCGGATAAGCCCCGTGATGACAAGAATGACGCCCACCGCGCCGAGCCAGTTCTCAAACACGAGCCCGGCCACGATGATGGCAAGTCCCACGAGAATCCGGAGGATTCGGTCGGTATTTCCTACGTTGCAGGCCATGACAGGTCTCCTTTCAGGATCAGGATTGAGTAAAAAAAGCGGCGCCCGGTTTCACGCCGAGCTTCTTGAGAATGATCGCCAGCGGGCAGAAGCCGGTGAACGCAGCCTGGAGCATGTTCGCCCCCACAAAGGCGGTCAGCCACAGCCAGTTGGCGGAATGCAGGTGCGCGAACAGCAGCGAGATAAGCACGACGCTGCCCGCGAAGGCGAGAACAATGCGGTCGATGGACATAGGCTTTCCTTTCCTTAAGTTCTGGTTTTTGCCACCACATAGACTGCCGGAATCGCCAGCAGCGTCAGCGCGGTGGAAGACATGAGGCCGAAGAAGAGCGAGATCGCCAATCCCTGAAAAATCGGGTCGGAGAACATGAACAGCGCGCCGATCATCGCGGCCAGGGCCGTGAGCAGGATGGGGGTGATGCGCGTCGCCCCGGCTTCGAGCAGCGCGGTCTGCAGCGCTTCGCCCGTGTCCAGGCGGTGGCGGATGAACTCCACCAGCAGCAGGGAATTGCGCACCACGATGCCCGCCAATGCGATCATGCCGATCATGGAAGTGGCGGTGAACGCGGCGGAGAACAGCCAGTGGCCGAGGATGATGCCGAGCAGCACCAGCGGCACCGGCACCAGGATCACGATGGGCGTGCGGAAGCTGCGGAACTGCGCTACCAGCAGCGCGTAAATGCCTAGAATCGCCACACCGAAGGCCGCGCCCATGTCGCGGAAAGTGACGTAGGTGATTTCCCATTCGCCATCCCAGAGCAGGGTTGGCTTCGATTCATCGAGCGGCTGACCGTGGAATTTCACGGTTGGCTTGGGCACATCGCCCCATTGGATTTTCTCCAGCGCTGCCTCGACATCGAGCATGCCGTAAATCGGCGCTTCGAACCTTCCCGCCAGTTCGGCCATCACCATGTCGGCGTTGTAGCCGTTATGGCGAAAGATGGGGTGGGAGGCGGTCTCATATTCCACCCGCACCACGTCCCCCAGTTCCACCACACCGCCGCGCGAAGGAACTGGCGTGGTGAGGAGGGTTTCGTTCAGGCTGCGCGCATCCTTGGGCAGCTCGACACTGAGTTCGAGCGGATACGTGCCGCCGCCGCGATGCGAATAGCCCACGCGCATGCTTCCAAGAAGCGCCTGAATCGTATCGTACACCGCCTCTTCCTCGACGCCGTAATACTCGAGCTTTTCCTGATCGATCAGGATGCGGGCGCGCGGGGCGGGCACACCGAAGGAGTCGTCGATATCGGTGACGTAATCGACGCTTCTAAACGCCTCTTTCACTTTTAACGCCACGGCACGGCGGATCTCCGGCGTGGGGCCGTAGATCTCGGCGAGCAGCGTGGCAAGCACCGGCGGTCCGGGCGGCACTTCCAGCACTTTCAGCACCGTGCCCTCCGGCATGGGCAACGCCTGGATTTTCCTTCTTACTTCCAGTGCGATGGCGTGGCTCGCACGGCTGCGCTCGGATTTATCCACTAGGTTGATCTGCGCCTCGCCCAGCTCCGGCTTGCCGCGCAGATAGCTGTGACGCACCAGCCCGTTGAAATTAAACGGAGCGGCAATGCCGGCGTAGAGCTGCATGTTCTGAAGCTCAGGCAAGGTTTTGAGCGAAGCCGCGATCTCACGCAAAGCGCGGTCGGTGGTCTCCAGCGTCGAGCCTTCCGGCAGATCTGCCTGTACGATGAGTTCAGATTTGTTATCGAAAGGCAGCATCTTCACCGTCACGCTCTTGGTGGCGAAGAGCAGGCAGGCGAGCAGCGTCGCACCGGCCACTGCCTGCAGGAAGTGCTTGGCCTTGCGGCGATTCGTGATGACGGGCGTGGCGAAGCGGCGGTAGAGCGCGTCCAGATAGGCTTCCATCCGGCTGCGATGGCCTCGGCCAACGCCTTTGCGGAATTTCAGCAGCAGCCAGGGCACGACCGTGAACGCCACCAGCAGCGAAAGGAACATGGCCACCGAGGCGTTGATGGGAATGGGGCTCATATACGGCCCCATCAACCCGCTCACGAACAGCATGGGCAGCAGGGCGGCAATGATGGTGAACGTCGCCATGATCGTGGGATTGCCGACTTCCACCACGGCGGCGATGGCTGTTTCCACGGCGTCCTCATCCGGCGCGGCGCGCCAGCGGCGCACGATATTTTCGGTGAAGACGATGGCGTCGTCCACCAGAATGCCGATTGAGAATATCAGCGCGAACAGGCTCACGCGGTTGATGGTGAAATCCATGATCCACGCGATGAAAAGCGTGGCGAGAATCGTGGCGGGAATCACGAACAGCACCACCATGCCCTCACGCCAGCCGATGGCAAGGCTCACCAGCACGATCACCGAGATCGTCGCGCCGAGCAGGTCTTCCAGCAGGCGGTTGGATTTCTCGCTCGCCGTCTTGCCGTAATCGCGGGTGATGGTGACATCGACCTCTTCCGGCAGCAACTTGCCTTTCAGCAGTTTCAGCCGCTGCCGCACTTCCCCGGCGATCGTCACCGCGTTCGCTCCGGGGCGCTTCGCGAGCGAGAGGCTGACGGCGGGCACGGCCTCGCCGTTCTTATCCATGAACCAAGCGCGTTGTTCCAGCGGCTTGCCGCTCGCGGTGATATGCGCCACATCCTTCAAATAGACGGGCCGCCCGTCGCGCGTGGCGACCAGCAGCAAGCCGATATCGGAGACGCTTTGCAGCGTGCGCCCCGCATCCACGACGAAGCTTCGATCGGCGTTGCGCACCAGTCCGCCAGGAAACGTGCGGTTGGCGTGTTGAACCTTGTCCACCAACTGGTTCAGCGTGACGCCGTACAGCGATAGTTTTTCCGGTAGTGGCTCGATGCGAAGCTGCTGTGGCCGGCCGCCAATAACGGCGCTGACGCCGATATCCTCGATTTTGATCAGCTCCTCTTGAAGCTGGAGGGCGAGCTGGTACAGCCCCACATCGTCCCAGCGCATGGCCGCTTCAGGCTTGGGCGACAGGGTAAGTACCAGGATCGCCACGTCGTCAATGCCCTTTCCGACAATCACCGGCATCGTAATGCCGTAAGGAATCTCCGGGAGATGGGAGCGGATGCGGTCATGCACCCTTAGCACGGCATCGTCGGCGTTGGACCCGACATAGAACCGCGCCGTCACCACCGTCTGGCCGTCCTCGGTCTGGGAATAGACGTGCTCGACCCCGGGAATGGCCTTGATGATGACTTCCAACGGTTTAGTGACCAACTCCTCGGCGTCGCGCGCCTTGAGCCCATCGGCGCGTACAAAAATATCGACCATCGGCACACTGATCTGTGGCTCCTCCTCGCGCGGAAGATTCACGAGCGCTAACAGCCCTACGATAAAGACCGCGCCGAGCAAAAGCGGCGTCAGCGGCGAGCGGATGAAGAAGCGCGTGAACCCGCCGCTGAGGGAATGGGTATTCATGGCGTTACCAGAATGTCGCCGTCATTGATGCCGGAGAGAATCTCCACCCCTTCCGGGGAGGCAAGGCCGGTCTGCACCACGATATCGCCGCCGTCTTTCAGGCGGACATAGGTGAGGCCATGCCGGCGGATGAGATAGCTTTCAGGAATCACAAACGCTTTGCGGCTAGAGGTGGCGATATAGGCAGTACGGCGCGCGCCGATGAAGAAATCCTCAAGTTTTTCCACCGCCACGTCGGCGATGACGCGGCCCTCCTCCAACTTGGGATAGAGTTTCTGGATCGTGCCGGTGAGGTTTTCGCCGCCTTCCTCGCGGGCGCCAAGGCGCACTTCGCCGCCCTGCTTGAGGAAGCGGGCGTGGCGCTCAGGAATGCTCAGGCGAAGGATAAAGCCGTCCACTGCAATCTCCGCCACCACGTCGCCGGGCATGACGACGCTGCCGTTCGTGACCGGCACCTTCAGCACTCTGCCGGCGAGCGGGGCCAGAACTTTGCCCTCGCCGCGATGCTCCACCGTCGCGGCGCGCTGCGCCTTCAGCGCGGCGATGCTGGTTTCCAGCACGCGCAGCCTTGTGTTCACCTCATCGAGCTTCGCCTGACTCACCACCGAGCCGACGGTGAGGCTGCCATAGCGTTTTTTTTCCAGCGCCGCGAGGTCGCGTTCATGCTCCTGGCTGCGGATGCGGGCGTCCATGGCGTCGATCTCGAGCGGTTGCTTGGGGTCAACGACGATAGCCATCACCTGACCGCGTTCGACATGCGAACCTTCGTCCACCGCAAGCCCGTCGATCGTGCCGCCGATGCGGGTGCGGGCAAAGCTGTGATGCACGCTTTCCACCACCGCGGCCACGGGCTTGAGATCCGTCGCCTGAACGGCCTTCACGACATAGTCTTCCGCCGCTGCGGCATGGGCCAGGAAAAGAAGGAACAGGGCTCGATATATCATGACTTGACCCAAAGCTGAATTTCTTTTATGTTAGCATATACTAATATAATGTCAATCATGCCCGCACCCCCGCAACTGCACCCAATTGAAGTTATGCGTTGCTGCGCTGAAGAAGCCGCAGCCATGCTTAAGCTGCTTTCCAACCCTAGAAGGCTTATGATTCTGTGCCATTTGGTCAAAAGCCCGCTTTGCGTCGGTGATTTGAATAAATTGGTTGATTTATCTCAATCTGCCCTTTCTCAGCACTTAGCAAAAATGCGTGAGCAGGGCTTGGTTTCCACGGAAAAGAAAGGCCAGATGGTCTACTATCGCATTGCCAATCCCGAAGTAGAAGCTATTTTATCGACGCTGTATTTGATCTATCGCAAAGACAAATAATAAAAGCTGAACTAGAATAAAAATATTAGATTATACTAATAAGGTTAACATCATGCCCATGCATTCAGTCGATGCGAAAACTCTGAAATCCTGGCTCGAAAAAGACGAGGCTGTGCTTGTTGATGTACGCGAAGCGAACGAGCACGCTGAAGCACGAATTCCAGGCGCGACACTGGCGCCACTCTCACAATTCCTGCCTGAAGGCATCCCGCTTGTGAAAAGGAAAAAGCTGGTGATTCACTGCCTCGCCGGTAAACGCGGCGCGACCGCATGCCAGAAACTGCTGTCTGCATTCCCGGATATCGACGTTTATAACCTTGAAGGGGGGCTTTCAGCCTGGATAGAAGCAGGCGGCGAAGTGCGCAACTAAGCTGCAGATTACTACACTCCTGCACCCAATTGTGTTCCCGGCGTAAGTAGAACTGCCCTTGGTTGGGCAGAATAGCATCCAGTGAAGTGATTCGGCTTTACTCTAAGCTGCGGGGCGATCCTATGGCCAGAATGGTTATTCTGCATTGGGTAAATTCTATCATTTAGTTTTCTCCTATTTCTCAATTTCTATAATCAGCGGCAAGTGGTCGGAGAGCAGGCGGCTTTGGCGGTCTCCCAGCCGGTGGGCGACGGCTTTTATTCCGGGGGCGTCGTACCAGGCGCGATCCAGTTTCAGCACCGGAAAAAGAGAAGGAAACGTGCTTTTGCAGGACAGCGGCGTCATGGCGCGGTTCAGATAGCGCAGCAGCCGAGACGGCCATTGCCATTCATTGATGTCGCCCATAAGAAAGAGCGGGTGACGCTCCTTTTCTTCCACTGCCTGAATCAGCCTCAGAAGATTCTGCGCTTCGGACCAGCGCTCCAGCAGCGAGAGTGATAAATGCGTGCCGATCACGCGAAGAATCCCCAGCGGCGTATCGATCAGTGCGTCCACGGCATTGCGCGGCTCAAGGCTTGGCGCTGTTTCCAGATTATGCACCAGTCCGCGAAGAATGGGGTGCCGGCTGACGATGAGGTTGCCGTACCACCCCTTGCCTTCGGCCAGGCTTGCGCCGTGGAGATGGTGCGGGCGGCCATCGCCGGCCAGTATGCTGACGCTATCCGTCGTGCCTCCCCGGGATGACCTGGTTTCCATTTCCTGAAAGACGCCGATGTCGATATCCAGCCGTTCCATCAGCGCATGAATCCTGCTTAGGTCGCGTTTCCCGTCGAGGCTGCGGCCACCATGGATATTAAAGCAGAGAAACCGCACCCGGCTCATGCCTGCGCGGGCCGCGTATGCTGCTGCCACCGCCGGCTGAACACATGTGTGCCCCAGACAAGGCCAGCCCAGAGCAGCACGCCCAGCCCTGCCATCAGCGCGTTCTTGGGGTCGGGATCCTGCCATAAAGACAGCAGGGAATGACCTAAAAACATCACGGAGATGGTTCCCGGAAGCAGCGCCAGAAAACTGCCTGTCATGAATACAACAAAGGAAACATTCGCCATGCCAAGCGCCAGATTGACGATCATGTAGGGTGCCACGGGCAACAGGCGCAGCAGGGTGATGCCCATGATGCCTCCCTGGTGCGTGTAATGGCGGATTGTTTCCGAATGTCTGCCCACCAGGCTGGAAAGAGTTTTCATGCCCAGCAACTGCCCCAGCCAGAACCCGGTGGCGCATGATAAGCAGGAACCGCCCATCGCGATCATGAAAGCTTGCATCGGAGGAAAGACCATGATCACCGCGGCGTTCATAAATACCCGCGGAATCAGCACCGTACATCCGAGCGCGTAGAGCAGCATGGCCGCCAGCCATCCCCACGAGCTGCCTCGCGTCCGGTCGAAAAAAGAAGAAAGCTTTTCCGGCGAGGCATATTCGGAGATGGGAGTCGCCTGCCACGCCAGGGCCAGTGCCGCCACAAAGGCAATGATCAGCAGCCACCGCGGAGAAAAATGGCGTTTCAACCAGTCCAGCGGATGCATCCATCCATAGGGAAGATAGGCTTTGCAGGGATCGGCGAGACGCATGGCGAGCGCACCCAGGAATTCATGGCGGTAGCGCGAGTCATCCGCCGCACGCAGGTGCTGGCGGCTATGCGGGATTTCCTGCATAAAGATCGTGGCGTCGGCACCGCTTCGAACGAGGGCCTCGATATCATCCTTTTCCCGCCCTGTGTGTTCGCGGATCAGGTCGTTGCGCGCGGCGGCGATTTCACGTCTTTGCGCCGCGTTTTGCGCCTCGAGCAGCAGATCGCATTCCGTATCCACGCTCATGGAACGGTTGTTGAGGTTGGTGGAGCCTACCCGAAGATAGCGGTCATCCACGATCATGATCTTGGAATGGATACGTACAGGTTTTTCCTTCTCCTGCACGCGGCTTACGGGATAAGCGAGCACGATGCGGTCCGTCACATTATCCCTGGCGGCGATTTCCATGAACCGGGCCCGGCCGTGCCACATCGCCTTGCGCTCCATGATGCCTTCGGGTCGGCAGGAGCTGACCATCAGCACGCGCAGGTGGGGATTTTCCTTCAGCCGGGCATGAAGCGCGGCGGCGATGCGCGGCTGGGTCAAATATTGATTCTCCAGATAAATAAAGCGTTGAGCGCTGGTGATAAGGTCAAGGTAAAGCCGCTCCGCATGGCGTATAGGGGTGTCGCCGTATTTCTGAGGGCAGGTAAGCGCGATGCCCGTCACCATGTCCCTGAATCCAACATGCGCGGTTTCGGGCCAGGTGCAAGGCAGAGCACCGCTTTCCAATGGCCTGAGAGGAACAGCCTGTTCGCCGACCGCCTGCTCCCACCGCTTTCGCGCCAGTTCCGCCAGGCATTGTGCCGCCGGGCCCGCCACCAGCATCTGGATGTCGTGATAAGGGCCGAATTTCCATTCATTGGTAAGCTGGTATGTCGCGGGGGGGTCGACCCGGTGCCGGTTTCTCGGCAAATGTTCCCTGCGGTCCCAGCGTCCCCGCGCCACGTCCATGCCGCCGCAGAAGGCGATTTCATCATCGATAACGACGATTTTCTGATGATGGCAGGCTCCCAGCGGCACGGTACCGTCCAGGCAGAAGTGGACATTGGAAGGAGAGCGCAGCTTCCATTTCAAGGCGGACAGCGCTTCTTTTTCCGCCGCCATGTAGATCGAGTAATCCCAGCGGTTCAGATAAATGCGAAGCTCAGGACGGCGGCGGGCAACATGCTGAATCAATCCGAAAAAGCTGGTGGGAGCCCGGGCTTCTTCTTTCCCTCGAACCAGTTCGATGCGGCTGTCGATATCCCATCCAAGCACGAAGACGGAGTGCCGGGCTTTGCTGATCCCCTCATGCAGCGCCTGATAGTAATTGGCGCAATCAATCAGCAGGGACGCATGCGTGGCCACCGCCATGTCGCTGCAATTGCGGCCCGGTTGGAGAAGTGGTGTCGTCATAATACTTGCCTTTGCCTGGTGATAGGCAAAGCAACGTTAAAAAACGATCTGAAAGCATGCCTAAGAAATAGGCATCGTGTCATTTTTGGAGCGCGGATCCAGGAAAAGCGCTTCGGGGCCGGTGCGAGTCACCAGGCGGAAAGGCAGGAAGCGGCGGGGAATGCGGTTCTCAAAAATGCGAAACAGACTATAAGCGGCCAACAGGCCCGCCAGAAACGCGATGCCGCCGTAAATCATGATGCCGCCGCCCAGCTTCATCAATGCGCCGGCCAGCAGCGGCCCGAGCACGGCGCCGCAGCTTTGCACCAGCTGCAACCCCGCGCTGGCACGGACAAACTGGCCTTGCGGCACGAAATCATTCGTGTGTGCAATGCAGAGGGAATAAAGCGGATGAAACGCAGCGCCGAACATCACGGCTAGGATCAGCAGCCAGACAAGTTCTGGGTTTTTTACCAGCGTCATGCCCGAAAGCGCGGCGGCGGAAACGCACAGAATCAATGCCGCCAGAAGAATCACCCAGCGGCGGTTGATGTGGTCCGAAAGCACGCCGAGCGGCCATTGAGCCGCAAGACCTCCAAGCAGGCTTGCGGTCATGAACCAGGCGATATGCTCCTGTTTAAACCCCATGCCCAGAATATAGGGCGCGGTCAAACCCCAGTAAGCGCCGCCCGCGAGGCCGGCGGTCACGGCGCCCGCCACCCCCAGTGGGGAAATGACAAACAGGCGTTTAAGAGTCAGCGTTTCCGTCGAATGCACTTCCGCAGGGCGTTTGGTGCGGCTCAGCAAAAGCGGAATTAGCGACAGGGAGAGCAGCATCGCGGAAAGCGAGAACATGCGCATGCCGTCGGCATGGGTTTGCGAGAACAGCATCTGCCCGCCGCTCATGGCGATGAAATTGAGAATCATATAGACGGAAAGAATCCTGCCCCGATTGGACGCGCCGCTGATGCTGTTCAGCCAGCTTTCCATCACCGTGTAAAAATGCACCAGGCACAGGCCGTAAAGAAAGCGCAGTAGAAACCATAGCGGCGGATAAGGTAGCATGGGAAAGCACAGCATGACCGCGCAGGCACCAGCGGCGCTGGCGGCGAAGACGCGGATATGCCCGACCTGCGCGATCAGCCGCGGCCCCGTGAACGTGCCGGTGATGAAGCCCGCGTAATAGGACGACATCAGCACGCCCATGGCGATGGTGGAGTAGTTCTCCACCACGGCCCTTGTTGGCAGAAGCACGCTTTGCAGCCCATGCCCAAGGCAGAGAATAACGAAGCTCAGCAGGAGGACGATGACAGGCTTGAGCGAGGCAAACATGCGTCAGGATGCACCGGAAAGAGCGTGAAGATAATCCTGATACCATGATTCCAGCGTTTGTTTCGAGAGGATCGTGTACATGTTGCGCCAGCGTTCCCGGCGTTCTTCTTTTGGCATGGCCAGAGCCTGGGCGATGGCGTTCGACATTTCCTCGGTGTCATGAGGGTTTACCTGCAACGCGCGTTGCAGCTCTTCTGATGCGCCCGCAAAGCGGGAAAGAATGAGCACGCCGGGATCTTCCGGATCCTGCGCGGCCACGTATTCCTTGGCCACGAGGTTCATACCGTCGCGCAGCGGCGTCACCAGGCAGACCCGCGCCAGCCGGTAGAACGCGGCAATCGTCTCGCGCCGGATGCCGCGCGCAAGAAAACGGATGGGCACCCAGTCCACCATGGCGTGCTTACCGTTGATGTGCCCCACCAGGGCTTCCACCTCGGCCCTAAGTGCAGCGTATTTCTGAATATCCTCGCGTGTCGGCGGGGCGATCTGCAGAAAGGTAAACTGCTTGCGAAACTCCGGCTGTCGCGTCAGTAACTCGTCGATCGCGCGCAGGCGTTGGATAAGGCCTTTGCTGTAATCCATGCGGTCTACGCCGAGAATGAGCGCCCGCCCCTCAAGGCTTGCCTTCAGTTCCTGCGCGTCCTTGCTTTCAACGGATTTTTTACTTTGCCGCGCGAAACGCGGCGTATCGATGCTGATCGGGAAGTGGCCGGCGAAGGTGGCGGGGTAAGAAAGCTCCTCATTCGCGCCGAGAGGAATGGATTCCGAGGCCGCATAATCGCGGAAGGCTTCAAGATCGCGCTGTGTCTGAAAGCCGATAACATCGTAAGCGCCTAGCGTGCTCATCAATTCGTAATGCACGGGCAAGGTCATCAGCACTTCCCTTGAAGGGAAGGGGACATGCAGGAAAAATCCGATGCGGTTTTTTACGCCACGACGGCGCAGTTCGGCGGCGAGAGGAATAAAGTGAAAATCATGAACCCAGATGACATCACCGGGCCTCAGCGCGGAAATCACCAGCTCCGCATAGCGCGCATTAACCTCGAGATAGGTTTCATAAGCCGGGCGGATATGCTCGGGAAGTTCCATGGTGTAATGCAGCAGCGGCCAGAGAATGGCGTTGCAGAACTTCATGTAGAAATGCTCGTATTCCAAAGAGGTGATGTCCTGGAGAAGATAGGTCACCTCGCCGTGAGGTATGGTTTGAAGATGGGGTGTTTCGTTTATTTTCCCGCTCCACCCGATCCAGACGCCTCCGTGTTCGTTCAGCACCGCGCTCATGGATACGGCAAGGCCTCCGTCATTGGCCTTGGCGGCGCGAGGCAGGGAAACGCGGTTGGAAACAACGATGATTCTCTGGTCGTGCCCAAGGCTGGCGAGCCTGCCGCCGCGCGGCCTGTTGAGCGGCTGCGACTGTACGGAACCGTTGGCGTGCTGAACCAGTTGAGCCAGCCAGCGCCGCAGTTGCGTCGGCGATTCAACCGTCGCCATGGCCGGCGAAGGATCGCTGCATATCTTGATGCAAAGCCCGTCTACGGATTGCAGCGCCGCAAAAGCGTCTTCGTCGGTAATATCGTCTCCGATATAGACAGGCTTTCGCCCTGCGAACGCCTTCAAGTTGCAAAGCTCGCGCACGGCATGCCCTTTATGAAAAGCCGCCGGTTTGATCTCGCAGACCTGCTTGCCTTCCAGGAAGGTCCATCCCGGCCCCATTTTCCGCGCCAGAACCTGTGCCCAGTCACGAACGGTTTGGCCCGCGCTGGCGTTGAGGCGGTAGTGCAGGGCCACCGAAGACGGTTTGGATTCAATCAGAATGCCAGGAAGCGTTTCGGCGCGCTTGCGGCATTTCCGAGTCAGCTGCTCCATGGCCTGTTTTTCCGGCAAATGCCGCTTGCGGATGCGGCTGCCTACGATTCGCATTTCTCCGCCGTGGATGCCGACCGCCGGTAGACGCAGAGGCCCGAACAGCGCATCCAGCTCGGCAACCGGCCTGCCGCTTACCAGCACCAGCGCGCCATCCAGAAGATCGTGCAGCCTGAGCAGGGTTTCCTTAAGGGTAAGCGGCACCACGACGCGGTCAGGACGGCTGGCGATGTCCAGAAGCGTTCCATCCACATCCAGCATCAGCAGCCAGTTGGCATCCAACGTATCGGGAACGGCGGGAAGAGACGGGGTGGAATCGGAAGTAAGTGGAAGATTTTTCATGCAATTTGATAGTATTTAACCGCATAAAGATGCCATATGTTCCATGCCCCAAAAAGGGACGTGGATTTCGGGGATGCTTCGTGGCATAGTTGCAACCCCTGCCGCAGGGTGTACGGTGTGTCAGCCTTGAGGAATTGTATGCAAACAGCCGTTCTGAAAGAACTCCCGTCGAATTCTGAACAAGAGAAGGAAGACGCCATATCCTCCCGGAGCCTGCGAGTGCTGATCGTTGACGATAATGAAGCTCTGACCAAGACGCTGGGGTGGATGATCGAGATGTTCGGCCACGAGGTGCGGGCCGCAAAAGATGGGGAAAGCGGACTTGTTATGGCGCGTTCTTTTATTCCGGACGTGATGCTTCTGGATATTGGCCTTCCCGGTATGAGCGGCTACGAGCTTTGCAGGGGGATTCGCAAGGAGCCGGGGCTTGAACGCAGCTATGTTATTGCGCAGACTGGATGGGATCGGCCCGAGCACCGGGAAATGATCAAGAACGCTGGCTTCGATGAACACCTCGTTAAGCCTGTCGCTATGGAAAAAATGGAAGAGATTTTCCAAAGAATCCAAAACCGCACATCAGAAGCCTAAGCGCGGAATACTGAATCTTCAGGGCATTTATGCCCTCCTTATATTCCCCCTGTAGAACCACATCGTCGATTTATGTCTTTAGCCGTTTAACTCGTTCGGCTTTTAAATCGCAGCGAAGCGGCTCTTGCGGGAAAAAGGAACAGTATGAAGCGCGTTGTGCATGGGGGGTGTTTCCCACAATTCCGTTCTGCGCGGAACGGATGATTATGGCTCGCAGCGCTTCCGTGCAACAAGTGGTGGAGCCTGCTCCCGCTTCCGGCGGGGAGATGGTGGCCATGCTTCAGGCGTTGACGGCGCTCCGGAAGGGGCAGCCCGGCGTGCGCCTGCCTGCTGAGTGGACAGGCGTTGCCGGGAAGGTGGCGGATGCCTTTAACGAGGTGGTGGAACTGAATGAGCGCATGGCCGGCGAGCTGGGGCGCCTGAGTCTTGTCGTCGGCAAGGAAGGCCGGTTGAGCCAGCGCCTTTCCTTGGGAAATGTAGATGGATTCTGGCGGGCTTCAGTGGAGTCCGTAAACGGATTGATTGACGACCTTGTGCACCCGACCAGCGAAACGGCGCGCGTGATCGGCGCCGTGGCGCAAGGCGATCTGTCGCAAACCATGGCGCTCGAAATCGATGACAGGCCGCTGCAGGGTGAGTTCCTGCGCACTGCGCGCACCATCAACACCATGGTGGACCAGCTTGGCTCTTTCGCTTCGGAAGTAACCCGCGTGGCGCGTGAAGTGGGTACCGAAGGCAAGCTCGGCGGCCAGGCCAAGGTGAAGGACGTGGCAGGCACGTGGAAGGATCTGACCGACTCCGTGAACATGATGGCCGGCAATTTGACCGGCCAGGTGCGCAATATCGCCGAAGTGGCGACTGCTGTGGCCAACGGTGACTTGTCCAAAAAAGTAACGGTGGACGTGAAAGGCGAAATCCTGGAGCTGAAGAACACCATCAATACCATGGTGGATCAGCTGCGTAGCTTTGCCTCGGAAGTGACGCGCGTGGCGCGAGAGGTAGGTACCGAAGGCAAGCTGGGTGGTCAGGCAAATGTGGAAGGCGTGGCCGGAACCTGGAAGGATCTGACCGACTCGGTGAACTCGATGGCGGGCAACCTGACCAGCCAGGTGCGCAACATCGCGCAGGTGACGACTGCCGTGGCGAACGGTGACCTCTCGCGCAAGATTACGGTGGATGTAGCCGGCGAAATCCTGGAATTGAAAGACACCATTAACACCATGGTGGACCAGCTTGGCTCTTTCGCGTCGGAAGTGACGCGCGTGGCGCGCGAAGTGGGCACGGAGGGCAAGCTGGGCGGTCAGGCTGATGTGCCGGGCGTCGGCGGCACGTGGAAGGATTTG
>JAFLCR010000030.1 GCA_017302755.1 Alphaproteobacteria bacterium | reverse complement strand
CCCCGGCGTCCGCATGTTCGACGCGATGAAACAAAAGCCCATCGGCGAAGCCGAGGTGAAAGAAAAATTCGGCGTCACCCCCGACAAGGTCGTGGAAGTGCTGGCGCTCATCGGCGACTCGTCGGATAACGTGCCCGGCGTCCCCGGCATCGGCCCGAAGACGGCGGCGGAACTCATCACCACCTATGGCAATCTCGAAACCCTCCTCGCCCGCGCCGGAGAAATCAAGCAGCCCAAGCGCCGCGAAACCATCCAGCAGAACGCCGAAAACGCCCGCATGTCGCACAAGCTGGTGACGCTCTGCCACGACTGCCCGCTGCCCGAACCGTTGGAACAACTCACCCTGCGCGATCCCGACCAGCAGAAACTCCACCACTTCCTGGAAGCACAGAACTTCAACTCACTGCTCGCCCGCCTCAAAAAATCCACGCCCGCATCGCCGTCGCTTGCCACCGTCACCCATCCCACCCCGACGCCCGTCATCGCGAGAGAGCTTGCCAACGCCGCCGCCAAAGAAACACCGGCCACCGCACCTTCCACCACCACCTACACCTTAGTGCAAGACCTCCCCACCCTCCAACGCTGGCTCGACCGCGCCCGCGCCGCCGGCCACGTCGCCTTCGACACCGAAACCACCGGCCTTAACGCCAACACCGCCGAACTCGTCGGCTTCTCGCTTTCCATCACCCCCGGCGAGGCATGCTACGTCCCCGTCGCCCACCGCGCCAAACGCGAGGAACTCTCCCTCTTACCCTCCCCCTCTGAGGGGGAGGGAGGGGTGGGGGTTGGCGCCACAAGCAATACGCTGAAGCAAATCCCCTTCGCCGACGCCCTCGCCGCCCTCAAGCCCCTCCTCGCCGACGAGGCAGTCCTCAAAATCGGCCAGAACATCAAATACGACGCGCTGGTGCTGCACAAATACGGCCTCACCATCTCACCCATCGACGATACGATGCTGATGTCTTACGTGCTGAACGCAGGCCTCCACGAGCACGGCCTCGACGCGATGGCCGAGCGCCTCCTCGCCCACGCCAACATCAGCTACGATGACGTCACCGGCACCGGCAAATCCCGCATCTCCTTCGCCGAAGTGCCACTGGAAAAAGCCCGCGACTACGCCGCCGAAGACGCCGACATCACGCTGCGACTCTCGCTTCTGCTTAAGCGCGAGCTTTTTGAAAAACACCTTCTCACCGTCTACGAAACGCTGGAGCGCCCCCTCATCCCCGTGCTGCTCGCGATGGAAGCGCGCGGCATCAAGGTGGATGTCGCGTACCTGCGCGACCTCTCGCGCCAGTTCAGCACCGAGATGAGCAGGCTGGAGGAAGAAATCTACGCATTGGCAGGCCGAAACTTCACCATCGGCTCGCCGAAACAACTCGGCGAAATTCTCTTCGACGAAATGGGCATGCAAGGCGGCCGCAAAGGCAAGAGCGGCGCGTACTCCACCGATTCCGAAGTCCTGGAAGAACTCGCCCTCACCCATGACCTTCCGAAAAAAGTGCTCGAATGGCGCAAATTCGCCAAACTCAAATCCACCTACACCGACACGCTCACCGAGCAGGTCGACAAGGAATCCCGCGTCCACACCTGCTACTCGATGGCCGTGGCGAGCACGGGCCGCCTCTCCTCCAACGACCCCAACCTCCAGAACATCCCCATCCGCACCGAGGAAGGCAAAAAAATCCGCGAAGCCTTCATCGCCTCGCCCGGCCACGTGCTGCTAAGCGCCGACTATTCGCAGATCGAGCTTCGCCTCCTCGCCCACATCGCCGATATCCCAACGCTGAAAACCGCGTTCAAGGAAGGCCGCGACATCCATGCCCTCACCGCGAGCCAGATGTTCCATGTCCCCGTCGAGGAAGTAACCAGCGACCTGCGCCGCAAAGCCAAAACGATCAATTTCGGCATCATCTACGGCATCTCCGCCCACGGCCTTTCCACACGCCTCGGCATCTCCCGCAGCGAAGCCGCAAACTATATCGGCTCCTATTTCGAGCAATACCCCGGCATCAAAGAATACATGGACCGCACCATCGACTTCGCCCGCAAACACGGCTACGTCGAAACCCTCTTCGGCCGCCGCTGCCACCTGCGCGGCATCCACGACAAAAACCCCAGCATGCGCCAATTCTCCGAACGCGCCGCCATCAACGCGCCCCTGCAAGGCACGGCGGCGGACATCATCAAACGCGCGATGATCACCATTCACGCCGCCCTGAAAGAAAAAAACCTCGAAGGCACGATGCTCCTGCAAGTGCACGATGAACTGGTGTTTGAAGTTCAGGAATCTCGCGCTGCAGAACTCAAAGCCCTGGTCAAACCCCTCATGGAAAAAGCAGCCTGGCTCAGCGTGCCGCTGACGGTGGAGATCAGCGAAGGCAAGAATTGGGGCGCGAAGGGTTAAGCCACCGCCAGAAAGTCTGGATTCTGTTATGATCCCATCGTTCGTGAAGGAAGCCGCCCTGGGATGTTAGCGTCGCAGGAAGCTTTCCCCGTCATCCTGAATGTCCGCGCGATCATATGCGCCTCGGCCCTGCGCCCCATCCAGAAGCGCCGCCAGATCGTCT
The DNA here is from genome assembly GCA_017302755.1 of Alphaproteobacteria bacterium. GTDB lineage: Bacteria > Pseudomonadota > Alphaproteobacteria > Rickettsiales > JAFLCR01 > JAFLCR01. Next base: position 12,209 of record JAFLCR010000030.1, on the reverse strand, counting down.
TTTCCCTTGGCGCTTTCTTGCGTATGAAGCCCTAATGTGCGCGCCACCAGCTGATCCCATACTCTTTCCGGGCTAGTGATGACGCCATCCTTAAACCGTCTTCCGAACCATGAAGCCTGACTTCTCAACTCATCACGGCTTGCTTCATATTCCGGGGCATTCAATTGATACCAATTGTAATATTGCACATAGCGCTCTGCAACGGCGGTATGGTGTTCTTCCAACTCCCCTTTTACAGCCACTGCCTGCAACCGCACTCCGCCCAGAGTTTCAAATGCGTTCTCTTCCAGCCTTCCGGCTTCAGAAAGATTCTCCAGCGCCACGACGATATCCAGTAATTTCCTGGCACTGGCGGTCTGTGCTGGCTCGTTATTCTCTCCCAAATACAGCGGCAATGTTAAGCCTGGAAAAATAGACGCACCTTCCAACACGGCGGAATATCCCAATTGGATCATTGCCTCGGCATCTTGCGCAAGAATCTGGATTGGCCCCACGAGCGTTTTAACGATGGCCTGAACCGCCATGATGGCACGCGTATCGCTTCCGAGCTCATCCCCATCATAGGCTGACACCCTCCCTAATACGGCATCGAGCCTGGTCTTTATATTTATAAAAAAGGAACGATTAGTCTCACACTCGTAAATATACAACTCATACCTTGTCATCACCCCTCCTGGCCCTTGGGCGCGGCTGGAACCGTTGCGTGCAGTCATTGCCATAGAATATGCTTCTGAAAAACGGCAGCAATGTGCCGGAAATGTGAAGATTTGATGACAAGCTGAATCCTAAAGCGCGCCATGATCCGCGTCCACGCGATCCAGGAAGAGAAACCGGCGCGTCGGGAAGCTCCTGCAAATGCACGACGAACTCATGCGCTATGGCACTCAAACGCAGGTCAACCCCCTCATGGAAAAAGCCGCCTGGCTCAGCGTGCCGCTGACGGTGGATATTTCAGAAGGCAAGAATTGGGGAGCGAAAGGCTAATCGCGTTCGCAATGCGGGCAGCAAGCGTGATCCTCTGGCGCCAGCGCATACCCACATGCCGAACATAGCGCCGCGGTTGTGGAAGGCACGAGGCCATGCCCCACGGCGATGCGGTTATCAAACACGTAGCACTCGCCTTTCCACGCGCTCTGTGATTGCGGAATCTCCTCCAGGTATTTCAGAATGCCACCTTCGAGGTGATAGACTTCCTCAAACCCTTCCTGCTTCATCCAGGCGGTAAGCTTCTCACAGCGTATGCCGCCCGTGCAGAACGTCGCGATCTTCTTCTGCTTCGCGTCGCCCAGCTCGCGGCGCACGAAATCCGGCAACTCCTTGAAGGTGCGGATGCGCGGGTCCACCGCGCCCTCAAACGTGCCCAGATGCACTTCGTAATCGTTGCGCGCATCCAGCACGATCACCTCGGGATCGGCGATGAGCGCGTTCCACTCCGCCGCGCTGACATACTGCCCGACATGCCCCATCGCCACCTTCTCCCCCAGGGAGATTGTCTCCTTCTTGAGCCGCACCTTCGTGCGCGCGAAAGGCTGACGCTCGCAGAAGCTTTCTTTGTGGGTGAATGCCTCTCTCACGATCTCGGCCTGGAGATAGCGTAAAAACGCATCCACCGATTCGCGCGAACCCGCCAACGTGCTGTTGATGCCCTCATCGCTCAGCAGCAGCGTGCCTTTAATCTCCAGCCGCGCCATCTCTTCGCGCAAGGCCTGCCGCGTCTCCGCAAAATGCGGGAAATCAAAAAAATGATAAAACGTCGCCACCACGACGTTCATAGGCGCGGCGGAATTCACGACAGCACCCCAAGCTTCACCCCACCCGCGACCATTACCGCATCCCTAGCCTTCTCCAAATCCTCAATCCTGAACGACGCCAGCGCCACTTCGCCGCTGGCACTCCGCACCTCGCCCACCGTCACCTCACCCGCCTTCACCGGCGTGCCAATCTCCGGCGCGATTCCCTCGAACCGCACCGGCACCAGGCGGCGCGACACCCCGCCGCGATGCTTGGTGCGCGCCGTCACCTCCTGCCCGACGAAACATCCCTTATGAAAATCCACGCCATGGATATCATCGAAATTACACTGCATCGGAAACGACTTGTCGGGAATGAGATCAACTTCCCCGTCCGGCACGCCGAGCGTGATGCGCAAGGCATGATATTCCGCCAGGGTTCCCGTTTCCTCCACTGCCTCTTTTTCAGGCAGCGCGAACCGCACGCCCAACCCCGCATGACGAGGATCGGCATAAGCAAGGCCGCCTCGATGCTTCATCATGCTTCCCGCTTCGTTGGGAAGATCCGCCGCATGCGCGTGATTTCCGTAAGACGCATAGGCGCGGAATTCCGCGCTCACATCCTTGATCTCCACCTTCGAGCGCAATTTATAAAGCGTGAGCCGTGTCGCAAAATCCGCGAGCCGCGCTTTCGGCGTATCGAGCAAAAACCCGCCCTCCTCGCGCAGCAGGAAGAACTCGAACAGGAACTTTCCCTGCGGCGTCAGCATCGCGCCATAAAGCGCGCGTTCCGCCGTCGCCTTCTTCGCGTCGACGGTAATCAGCCCTTGCAGGAACGCTTCCGCGTCCCCGCCCGCGATGCGCAAAAAACCGCGCGTGGGAAGCGCTACGATCTCGGCCATGATGCCCCTTTCCTTTGACTGCATTCCATGTAATGGCACCTCACGCTTTCTTCAACCACGCCGCGCGGATTTCCGCGCACGCGCCCATGATCCGCGCCGCTCCGGCGGGATAGGCGTATTCCGCCGCCCGCGCCTTTGCCGCCTCCGCCAGCGTCACGGCCTTCTGCGGCACGCGCAGCATCTCTTCCAGCGCCTCCGCCATGGCCTGTGCATCCCCCACCGTTACCAGCCGCATGTCCACGCCATCCGTGCCGATTTCCCGTGGCCCCTCGCTCGCGGTGGAAACGATCGGCAACCCGAACGCCATCGCTTCGAGCAGCACGATGCCGAACGGCTCATGCAGCGACGGCAGGCAGAAGATATCAATGTCATGGAAAAATACCCGCTTATCCTCCACCCAGCCGATGAAACGCACACGTCCTTCCAGCCCCAGCTGCGCGCAGAGTTTCTCCAGCGCCTCCGCCTCCTCGCCGTCGCCACCGATCACCGCCTCGAACGCCGCGCCGCGAGCCGCCAGTTCCGCCAGCGCGCGCAGGAACACGTCGAATCCCTTTTTCGCCACGAACCTTCCCATCACGCCGATAACGGGAGGCTGGCGCATCTGCCCCCGCGCCGGAGCGCCTTCAAGCGCGATCATGTTCGGCACATGAAAGCACCGCTCCTTCGGAATGCCTTCTTCAGCGAGCTTCCCCACCAAATCCCGCGTGATCCCGAACCCCGCGAAGGCACGATGCACATGCCTGAGCTGATAGTTATGCGCCACCGCCACCACCGGCCAGCGCCCCTTCGCCGCCCGCGCCGCGAGAAGCAGCGCCCGGTTGCCATGGCAGATGACGGCATCCGGCTTTTCCTGCTTCAGGATGCTGGCAAGCTTCCAGGCGGCGATTGGATCCCACCAGCCGAGATTTGGCAAACTCCGCACCTCCAGCCCCGCGAATTTCCCGCGCACCGCCGCCTGCGGATCAAGCACGCTCACCACTTTCGCGCCTTCCGCATGGCGCGAAAGCGCCAGTGCGACATCAAGCGCCGCCTGCTCGATCCCGCCAAGGCCTTTGCCCAGCATGAGGTTGAGAATGTTCATACCCAGAGGCTAAGCCCGCCGTTGCGCTAGCGCAACGTCTTGTTCGTTGTTCCCGCTGCGCGCCCTTCGGGCGCTCACATGGAACGCCGCGTGCGCGCGGGCTGACGGCTCAGGAAGTCCCATTGCCCGTCATTGCGAGGAAGCCCATAGGGCTGACGCGGCAATCCAGGAACGCGGCCTAAGGCCACTACGTTCACTTAATGAACCACCATCTCCCCATCAACGAAGCGCATATCCGCCGGCTGCACGAGCCCGGCAGTGGTGATTTTCACCGAATGCAGCTTGCCGTCGAGGTTGCGGTGCCAGAAATCGAGGAATTTATGCAGCACGGGGAATTTGGGGGCGATGTCGAGTTCCTGCCATACATAGGCCTGCAGCAGGGATGGGTGGTCCGGCAGGTGGTAGAGAATCTCCGCCGTGGTGAGACGGTAATCGTTCAGCATCAACTCGAGTTCGCGCATCGTATCTCCCCTTTCTCCCTTTCTGGGACGTTATTTTCTTACTATAATCCTAGCAGGAATCCGTTTCATATGTGTTAAAAACCCCTGAAACTGCCCTTCCGGGGCTCCCGCAATGGTTTTGTAACAATCCTGCTGTACCACCAGGATTGTTGGTTTATTCTCGCCGGGCGCCTGTGGCGCTCACTGACGGCTCTGGAGACTCATTTCATCATTTCTATGCGCCGCCTTGTCTTATTTCTCCTTCTGCCCCTTCTCGCCGCCTGCGCCACACCGCAGGTGCAGACGGCCCATCCGAATGCTTCCGCCGCGCCCTCCATTACCGGCGACCGGCTGATTGCCCGCGACGGCGCGCAACTACCGCTGGAACGCTGGCTGCCGGGTTCGGCCAAGGCGGTGATCGTCGCCCTGCACGGCTTCAACGACTACGCACGCGCCTTCGCGCTTCCAGCATCGTATTGGGCGCGCCACGGCGTCGCCACCTACGCCTATGACCAGCGCGGCTTCGGCCGCACGCCGCCGCGCGGCGTCTGGGCGGGCGAGCAGCTTCTTTCCTCCGACCTGGCGGACGCCGTCGTCGCCGTGCGCGCCGCGCATCCCGGCGTGCCGGTCTACGTGCTCGGCGAAAGCATGGGCGGCGCGGTGGCGCTGCACGCGCTGGCAATGGGGGCTCTATGCAATGGCAACCTCGAAGGCGAAAGAAACCTCCCGAGCCGTCAGCCCGCCGCATCCGGCGGCGCTCCATTGCGAAGCGAAGCGAAGCAGGGAGCAAACGCACAAGAGAGCCGTCAGCCCGCCGCATCCGGCGGCACGCCATGTGAGCATTCCCGCGGAGCGGGCGCAACCCTACAAACGATCGATGGGCTTATTCTTGTCTCGCCCGCCGTCTGGGGCGGCGACGCGATGAATCCGTTTTTCCGCGGCTCGCTCTGGCTGTTGGCGCACATGATACCGGCTGAAAAATTCACCGGTAGCAACCTCAAGATCCAGGCCACCGACAACCTCCTCCTGCTGCATGAGATGGCGCGCGACCCCAACATCATCAAGGGCACGCGGGTGGATGCGGTGTACGGCATCGTGGGCCTGATGGGCCACGCCTACGGCGACGCGGCGAAGATCGGCACCCCGCCGATCCTGCTGCTCACCGGCGGGCGGGACGAGGTGATTCCCGCCGGCCCGCTGAACGACATCCGCTTCATGCTCGGGAAGACCTCGAAACTCACCTCCGCGCATTACCCCGAGGGTTATCACATGCTGCTGCGCGACCTAGCCGGGCGTGACGCCTGGGAGGACATTCTGGAATGGATGCGGCCATGAGCGCCGATACCTACGAAGTCGAATACCGCTTCCTCTTCGAGGGCGGTGAAGAGGTTTGCCACCGCGTCACCATCGACCCCGCCACCATGATTTCCATTCCGCCCGAAGGAGAGCCTCCCTCCTGGGCGCGCCTTGAGTACCGTCCCTGCGACGGCTGCGAGCTGAAAGGCTGCGAAACCTGCCCCGTGGCGGTGCGGATTGCCCCCCCGCTTGCGGCGTTGAACGGCCGCGTATCGCACACGCCGGTGACCGTCACGGTGCATACGAAAGAGCGCGATTACGTCAAAGCCACGGATCTCCAGGAGGGGCTTCGCAGCTTGCTCGGCCTCATCATGGCGACCAGCGGCTGCCCGGCACTGGCCCCGTTCCGCTTCATGGCGCGCCAGCACCTGCCCTTTTCAACGCCGGAAGAGACGGTTCCGCGCATTCTTTCGAGCTATCTGCTGCATCAGTATTTCCACCATGGAAACAAGGGCGCGATTCCCTTTGATCCCGAAGCGATCACCCGCCTCTACAACGGCATGCAGACGGTAAACGAAGGGCTGCTGCGGCGGCTGCAACACGCTTTCCAGGGCGACGCCTCCGCGAACGCCGTGGTGCTGTTCAGCTCCTATTCCCTGCTCATCCCGCTGATGATCGAGGACGAGCTGGAAAAATTGCGGCGGCTCTTCTGAGTTTTCCTTCCGCTTTCCTGGGGAGGCGGTATACTTCGGCCATGTACGCTACCGCTGTTTTCCGCCTCCGCCTTCTAACCGCCTCGCTTCTGTGCCTTGCCTGCGCGACACCGGCCCATGCCACCGGCATCGGCGAAGACAGCAAGCTTCCCCTCCCGCGCTTCGTTTCCCTGCGCTCGCAGGAGGTGAACGTCCGCACCGGCCCGGGCACGCGCTACCCGATCCGCGTGGTCTTCAAGAAGCAAGCCTACCCCGTGAAGATCACCGACGAATTCGATTACTGGCGCAAAATCACCGACGACGCGGACAACGAAGGATGGGTACATAAAAACATGCTGACCGCAAAACGCACCGCCGTCGTGACCGGGGCCGAGCAGGTGGCCCGCAATGATCCCGAACCCAACTCCGCCCCCCTCTTCCGCGTGGAGCCGGGCGTGATCGGCACGCTCAAAGCATGCGGCGTTCAGATGTGCCGCCTGGAGATCGAAGGCCTGAAAGGCTGGGTGCCGAAACAATCGCTCTGGGGCGTGCTTCCGGGGGAAGTGTTCGAATAGATTATCGCCCCCATCCCATGGCCCTGAGTATTGTCATCCCAGCGAAAGCTGGGATGACAATACTCAGGCGAGAAGTTAGTTTGTTGGAATAATCGCTCGGATTACTTCCGCTCGCCGACGCGAATCACCACATCTACCCCCTTCACCTCCGTGCCCGGGGGCGCGGAAGGCAGGCTATGCCACTGCTTGGGCGAGATGGCGACATCTTCCAGATGTCCGTTCTCTTCATAGTAATAATGGAAATGCGGCGAGAGATTGGTGTCGAAGTACGTACGCCCGCCCGCCAGCACGATCTCACGCAGCAGCCCCGCCTTGGTGAACTGGTGCAGCGTGTTGTAAATCGTGGCCAGGGCCACGTCCTCGCCCTCTTGCTGAATCTCGCGGCGCATGTCTTCCGGCGTCACATGGCGGCATTCATTGCCCTTCCACAGCAGCGCGGCAATAAGCAACCGCTGCCGCGTGGGCCTCACCCCCGCCGCCGAAAGCTTGCTCTGCGTCTGTAACGTAACCTGGACCATGTCACTTTTTTCTGAGAACTGGAATCATGATAACATCAGGGCCATTGAAAATCCAGTAATTTTCCATTCCCTGAAGCGCTGGAAACGACGAACTAATCCCCCGTCATAATCCGGTCGACCAGCTGCCCCACCGTCGGCACGAAGCCGTTGGCATAGAACGGATCCTGCGCGAAGCGGTAGCCGTTATGGCCGGAGAACATGAGCTGGGTGTCCACGTCCTTGCCATGGGCGATGTCCTGCAGCGTCTTCTGGATGCAGAAGCTGCGCGGATCGGCCTTCTTGCCGGTGGTGTAATCGTCGTGATCCTTCCAGTTCGAGAACAGGCAGTGGCTCAAACAGCCCATGCAGTTCACCTGGTCGAGCACGATCTCGGCCGATTTCTCCTTGGTGACGAAGATGAGCGTCTCGTCCGGCGTTTTCATCGGCTCGTCGAAGCCGGCGGCGATCCACGCCTTCGCCTTTTCCAGATCTTCGGTCGTGACATAAACGGGCCGCCCGCGCGCGCCCACCGGCAGCGGATCGGTCTGATACCCCTCCGGCTCCACTGCGTACGGAATCTGCCGCTCCTTGCGCCCGCGCAGCTCCTGGATGAAGCCGTTGTTCACCGCCGAGGAATAAAACCCCGTCGGGCTGAACTGGTTGAGGAACACATCGCCTTCCTTCAGCTCCAGCAGCTTCTTCTTCCAGCCTTCGGAAATGGGGCTTTCCTTGGTCAGCAGCGGCCGCGTGCCGAACTGGAACGCGACGGGCCCGATCTCGGGATTATCCAGGAACCGCTCCCACTCGCGCACATACCACACGCCGCCGGCGATGATGATGGGCACATGGTCGAGCTTCGCCTCTTTCATGAAGCTGCGGATCTCGCGGATGCGGGGATAGGGATCTTCCGGCTTGGTCGGATCCTCCGCATTGGAAAGCCCGTTATGCCCGCCCGCGAGCCAGGGGTCTTCATACACCACCCCGCCGAGCTTGTCGGGCACCTTGCTGTACGAGCGCTTCCACAGCGCCCTGAACGCGCGCATCGAAGACACGATCGGGTAGTAATGAATATTGTATTGCTGGGCGATCTCCGCGATCTTATAGGGCATGCCCGCGCCGCAGGTGACGCCGTGAATCAACCCCTTCGCGCCCTGGAGAATGCCGTGCAGGATCGGCTCGACCCCGCCCATTTCCCACAGCACGTTCATGTGGATGCGGCCTTTGCCGCCCGACATCTCATGCGCGATCCGCGCCTGGGTGACGCCGCCGCGGATGCCGAACTCGATCAGCTCCTCATGGCGCTCGCGGCGCGTCTTTCCCTGGTAGATCTGCGGCACGATGTTGCCGTCGTCGTCGTAATAATCCGCGTTCACGCCCGAGAACGTGCCCACGGCCCCGGCCGCGGCAAATGCCCCCGCCGATTTCCCGCTGGTGATGCTGATGCCTTTACCGCCCTCGATGATGGGGAGGACTTCCTGGCCGCCGATGATGACTGGATGAAGGGATTTCAAGGTAATGCACCTGTAGCTTTCAGCCGATTTATAACGCCAAAAGCGAGGGAGGCAAGAATAACCTTCCACCGCCTGCAACCACGGCCGAAGATAGGATAAATAACGGTTTTTCAATATGCAAACCCCGGACGCCAGAGAGATAAAAACCGTAATATGAATCTGTTAAGATGACACATGGCTTTCATCAGCATGTGAACTATCTATGCCCGATCTTTCCCCCTTCGATCCCTCGCAAGAGCAAAATTCCACCCATGCGCTGAGGATTTGCGCACAATGGTTCGTTCACATGGCCAGTTATGCCTGCGGCACCCCTTCCGATGCCACCCGCATGACCTCCTCACCGGTGGAAGAAATCGCAGACGGGTACAACCCCGAAAAAAGCCAGTACAGAATAACATTCAACTTCACCGGCCCCCAGGCATGGTCTGCGGCAAGAATGCTGAGGGATAGCCTCATCAGCCTCCAAGACCATCAGGCCGACGCCATCCTTTCCCCCGCGCCGGGCGGCGAGCCCGACGCCTGCTCTCTCACCATCGGCACGGCTTCAAGGCAGATGGTGATGATTGACCGCGAAACCAAGGAAAGAAGATACGACCTGACTTCCAACATGCAGCATGTCGCGGGCCATGTTCAATCCATCTGCACCTGGCTGATGCAAAACAGCTTCATCACGCCGCGAGTCGCACAGGCGCTTCAGCTTGCCCGCGACCTCAACGAAGCCTTGCCCGAAACCGTGCGTTCCAACATCAGCTTCACCTTCAACTTAAAGCACTTCAGCTGCAACCTGGTCATCAACACCACGGAGCCGGAAGTGATGAACATTCTTGAATCCATGAACCTCGATGCCATCCACACCATGACGGAACCGGAAAAGCGCGTGGCCGCTTCCGTGCCGGAAACCAGGTTCGAGGAATTGCGGGCGTTGTACGCGCAAACAAGCACCGCGCAGACACCGCATCCCCAAGGCCGCTTCGCTTCTTAACAACGTCGTCACGAAACGGCTAATTTCCCAGCGCCTGCTTCACCGCCTCCACCGTCAGCACTTCGGAGAGCACGCTCCCTTCAGGCTTATCTTTCGTGTAGACCACGTTGAATGGAATCCCGAACCGCCCGTGGCTTTTCAGAAACGCGGCGATCTTCTCATCCGGCTTCGTCCAGTCTCCCTGCATGGCGATCACGCCCGGCTGCGCCAGCAATGCTTTCACTTCCTCGCGATCCAGCACCAGCGCTTTGTTGGCCTTGCAGGTCAGGCACCAATCGGCGGTGACGTCGACAAACACGGTCTTGCCTTCGGCCACCAGCGCGGGAATCTTTTCCGGCTCGAAGGCCTGCCACACGCCGCTGCCCTCATGCTGCGCGGGCGCAAGCTGCATCGCCATCACCCATCCCAGCCACAGCGCCGTGGCGAGCAGCAGCGCGCCCATCACCTTCTTCACCGCCACCATCCACGCGCCGGGCCTGGGCAGCAGCAGCGCGGTTTTCGGGTAGGCGGCAATCGCGAGATAGGGAAAGGCCAGCCCCAGCCCCATCGTGGCGAACACGAGGAAGATAACCTCTGCCTCGCTCGCCAGCGCGAACCCCACCGCCGTGCCGAGGAACGGCGCCGTGCAGGGCGTCGCCAATAACGTGGCGAACACGCCGGAGAGAAAATCCCCCACCGGCCCCGTATGCCCGCCGGCTTTGTGCGCCGTTTCCCCCAGCACGCCCGGAAGGCGGATCTCGAACCAGCCGAAGAGATTGGCCGCGAACACGAGCAGCACCGCGATCAGCGCGCCGATGAAAAGCGGCTGCTGGAAATGGAACCCCCATCCCACCGCATGCCCCGCGCCCTTCAACGCCACCACCGCGCCCGCAAGCAGCAGGAAGCAGCTCACCACCCCCAGCGCCGAGATCAGAAAACTCCCGCGCGCGCGACGCACATCGAAATCCTGCACATGCCGCAGCAGCCCGAGCACCTTGAGCGACAGCACCGGCAGCACGCAGGGCATGACGTTCAGAATCAATCCGCCCAGAAACGCGAAGAAGAGCATGAGCGCCAGTTCCCTCTCCCCTTGGGGGAGAGGGTTAGGGTGAGGGGCGTTTCCATCCCCCTTTGAGGCGGCATCCTTGCCCTCTGCCTCTTTTCCCCCCTCATCCTGCGGCGTAACCGCAGGATCCACCGCAGCTCCCTTTCCCACCTCAGCAAACGGCACCACCTTCTCCACCGCCGACGCCCCATCCGCCAGCGTCAGGCGCAGCGTGTTACCTTCCAGCGTTGCGCTCTTGATCGTGCCCTCATGCGCCATCTTCAGCTCCGCCAGCCTGCCGCCATCGCGAAGCTCCACCTCCGGCTTCAGGAAACGGTGGCCATCGAAGCCTTTTTTACCTTCGACCTCCACAAACACGTCCGGCGCCTTGAACGGCACATCGCCACGCGCCGTCACCATCAGGACGTTATTGGCATAGGCCACGCGCTCGACGCGCATCGTCCCTTCAGCCTGCGGCACGCGCATCACCGCCTTCTCCACCACCGTGTGCTCCTCGGCCACCGGCTTCTGCCCGGGCCGCACGGTCAGCGACGCCTTCTCTTTCTCATAAGGAACGCACAGCTCCTTGCATACATTGTAACTCAGCTCGACGTTCAGCGTGACCGGTTGGGCTTTTTCCTTCGGCGTCACCGCGAGCGGCCAGGTCACCGCGCCGCTATGGACAAATGTCTGCAACCCGAAATCCTCAACAAGCCTTTCCGGCGCGGGCCAGAGCAGCTCGGCTTTTTCCACGTTCTGCGAACCGTCGGTTTTCACCACGATCGGCATGCCCGCGTCGCCCGGCGAGCGCCAATAGGTGTGCCAGCCCTCTTCCAGCTTCATCTCAACACCGAAGAGCAGCGCGCCGTCTTTTCCCTCGCCGCCGTAAATCAGCCGCCAGGAGGCTTGCGGATGGCGCGTCCATCCCATATCTTGCGCCGCAGCAACGCCCACCACCCACCAGCATGCTAGAAAAAAGGCTAAAAACCTTGGGTAATTTCGCATTCCGGCGAGCAAACAAGCGATGTTTCCGAGAACCGGAGCGCAGCGTACACCAGTACGTGAGCACCGGAAGCGCAGGAAACTAAGCGGTTTGCCGCCGGCATGCGAAATTACCCAAGGTTTCCAACGCATTTTTGCTCTCCAGGCTATATTCTTCATGTTATCGTAACCCAAAATATGCTAAAGTTGTACTAGATGGAAAAGCGACGCGCTCCCAAACTCGGGACTGGCAAGCCCGAAGCTGAAACGGACTCCTCCGCGCCAACGCCTCACGCCGGCTATCTTGAGGGCTACCTCCTCATCGCCACCCCGCTCATCACCGAATCCTGCTTCGCGCACGCGGTTATCTATATCTGCGCCCATAACCAGAGCGGTGCGATGGGGCTGGTCATCAACCACACGATTCAGAACCTTTCCTACGGCGATATTTTCACCCAGCTGAACATCGACGGCGACCGCTATGACCGCGGCACCGCC
>JAFLCR010000003.1:25430-29364 GCA_017302755.1 Alphaproteobacteria bacterium | reverse complement strand
ATTTTCCCTGCCATATCATGAATCGCAGCCCGAAAGCGCCTTTGGCATGGGCTTATCCTTCATTCCCAGAGCATTGGGAGCGCGTCTCCTGACTGTCTTGACCGGAAAACTGCATGCCGTTCATCCGGCACTCGCGGAAAGACTGCGGGACGCCGAAGGCAAAACATTCCTGGTGACGGTTTCCGATCTGCCGCTCCAGGTGCTTCTAACGATTCGAGACGGACGCATGGCGTGCGAGGTGCTCGCCCAACAGCACCGCATGGCGTGCGACGTCGCCATTCGCGCCGCCAGCCATACCTTGCTTGCGCTGCTGGAAGGCTCAGAAGACGGCGATGCCCTGTTCTTTTCCCGCCAGCTTGAAGTCGAAGGCGATACCGAAGCCCTACTGGTGCTGCGCAACGCGCTTGATAACGAGCAAATCGAAGTCCGCCGCATCGTGTACGCCCTATTCGGCCCTCTGGCCCCGGCAGCTGAACGTGCGCTCAACCCGCTGGAGAGACTCGCTGGCAAGTTCATACGGGGCGCGGCGCGGTGGAAACGCCTGGCGCTGCTGCCTCTGACGCGCAGGCAGGATGGACTTGAGAACATGATCGGGCAACTGGAACGCAGGCTTAGCGACATCGAGGACACGCTTGCGAGGAAAGCAGTCAAAGGCAGCAAGCATGGCTGAGGGCATCGAAATTATTTGCCCCGCCGGGACACTTGCCGCGCTGAAGGTTGCGGTCGATGAAGGGGCGGACGCCGTCTATCTTGGTTTCCGCGATGAAACAAACGCACGCAACTTTCCCGGCCTGAACTTCAGCCGCGAGGAACTCGCCGAAGGCATCGCTTATGCCCATGCGCGCCGCACCGAGGTGTTCGTTGCCATCAACACTTATGCGGCCGCGGGCAAGCAATCCCTGTGGCATCAGGCCATCGACGACGCCGTAAGGCTTGGCGCGGACGCCATTATCCTGGCGGATATCGGGCTTCTGGCCTACGCAAGCAAGAAGCATCCGGACTTTCGCCTGCATCTTTCCGTGCAGGCTTCCGCCTCGACCGCCGAAGCTATACGGCTCTACCATGCGCGGTTCGGCATCAGGCGCGTCGTGCTGCCGCGCGTGCTTACCTTGCCGGAAATCGCTGCCATCAACCGGGATATTCAGGTGGAAACGGAAATTTTCGCTTTCGGCGGCATGTGCCCGATGGCCGAGGGAAGATGCTCGCTTTCCTCCTACATCACGGGAAAATCCCCCAACCAGAACGGCGTATGCTCACCGGCAAGCCATGTTGTGTACCACAAGGAAGCGGACGGACTGACAACTGAGTTGGGAGGGTTTACTATTAACCGCTTCGCGAAAAATGAAAATGCAGGCTACCCTACCCTGTGCAAGGGCAGATTTGAAGCGAACGGCAGCATATCGTATATTTTCGAGGATCCGGTCAGCCTGAATGTGACTGAGATGTTGCCGGAAATTATTGCTTCCGGCGTAAAGGCGTTGAAAATCGAGGGCCGCCAGCGTGGAAAAGCCTATGTGCGCGATGTGGTAAGGACATTTCGCCGCGCGGTTGATGGGCAGCACCGGAACACCGCATGTTTACGCGGGCTTTCCGAAGGCGGCAAAACCACGGAAGGCGCTTATGAAAGGAAATGGCGGTGAGCGGCGCGCTGACCCTCGGCCCCCTGCTCTATAATTGGCCGGCGGCACGGGCACGCGACTTTTACCTGCGCGTAGCCGATGAAATGGACGTGGACCGCGTTTATTTCGGCGAAGTGGTTTGCTCAAAGCGCCAACCGCTGCATGCGGGCTATGCCGCGGAAGTTCTGGAACGGCTGCTCGCTGCAGGAAAGCAGGTGGTGTTCTCCACGCTGGCGCTGGTCACGAACAAGAAGGAGATCGCTTCCATGAAAGCCCTGTGCGCGGACAGGGAAGTTCTTGTGGAACTCAACGACCTGACGCTGCTCGAAACCGTTTCCGGCAAGCCTTTCGCGGTCGGCCCTTATGTGAATGTATATAACGAGGGAACGCTGCGCTTCCTGGAGGAGGCCGGGGCTTCCATCGTCACCCCGCCCTTCGAGCTTCCGCGTACCACGCTTGGCATTCTCGCCGCGCAGGCGGCTTCGGAACTGGAGGTTCAGGTTTTTGGCCGGATGCCACTTGCCATCTCGGCGAGATGTTACCATGCGCGGGCCTTTCATCTGCACAAGGACGGCTGCCAGTTCGTGTGCGACCGCCATGAAGACGGCATGGAGGTAAACACCCTCGATGGCCAGCAATTCCTGACGGTGAATGGCACACAAACCCAATCGCGCACTTACGGCAATCTGATCCAGGAAATTCCCGATCTCCAATCCCTTGGCATCACGAGCTTCCGGCTATCGCCACAAAGTGGAGACATGGTCGGCGTAGCCCGTGTTTTCCGCGCCGTGCAGAAGGGAGAAACAGCGCCGGGCGAAGGGCTGGCCCGGTTGAGCGCACTGGCCAGCCATACGACATTCTCCAACGGTTTTTATCATGCGGCAACCGGGCGAAGTCTGCATTCACCCCAGCTTGCGGAATAAACCCGCTTAAGGATAGAGTAGAGTGACATACCATGCGTCCTCCCGCAGGTAGAATACCTTGCGCTGCGGAATGCGAAGGCCGGTTTCCTGCCTGAACTCGAAATAGTCGGGTACAATCCGGATACCTCCCCAATGCGGAGGCCGCTTAACACCGCCCGCCGCCCATCTTGCCGTATGCTGGGCGATACCTCTCAGCAGCTCCCCTTGGTCTTGCAGCGGCTCCGACTGGCGCGACGCCCATGCGCCGATCTTGACCTTGGCCGGCGCGCCGGCGAAATGAGCATCCAGCTTTTCGTCCGGCATGTCGGCGGTATACCCTTCGATACGAATCTGCTTTTGAATTGATGGCCAGTAAAAACACAGCGCAGCTTGCGGATTGCCCTGAATATCCTTGCATTTGCGGCTGTGAGTATTCGTGCAGATATCAAATCCGTTTTCCGAATACTCCTTAAGCATCACCGGCCGGCAGGATGGCGCGCCGCGCCGGGTTGCCGTGGCCAGAAACCCCACGGAGGGTTCGTCTGTTCCCGAAGACGCTTCCACATGCCAGACGGTAAAAAGCCCGAACGGATCTTCTTTCGCCCTTGTTCCGTAAGGCGACTCCCACGGCAAACGCGGAAGTATTTGGCTCATAAACCGTCCGCCAGGGGGTAAAGCACGGTTTCCTCCCGAGCCACCCTGTTGCGGAGCGCCTGAAACACTTTTCGCGTTTCATTGACGAATCCTCCCGTATCCTCCCTGATAGCATCCGCGCCAGGCCATCTTGTGGTATAGGCCTTGAATGTGGCTGCCAGATCGCCCATGTCGTGCATGAAAACCGTCGCCGTGGTTCTTGCTTCCTCACTGGCGCTGTTCACCATCGCCGGGTAGAGGGATTTATCCTCCATGGCCAGATGAACACTCAATTTTCCGGCCAGTTCCGAAAGCTTCCTTCTCAGGCTCTCCGCTTCCTGGGGAAGCAGTGGAAGATTGTTTTCGATGGATATCATCAATTCAGCGATTTCCTTGTGCTGGATGCGAAAGCTTTCGGTGCGTAACATAAGCGACTCCTTAAAGGTTAACGACGTCCGAGGCGGGATAAAGATGTTCCTCTTCACGCCCGATTCTGATTTCCAGATTTTCAAGCAATTCCTTAGTCGCGTCGCAGAAAAGCCTAGGATGCAAGGCGATGGCCTCCGCAGACGACCAGAGCCGGATATAGTCGCGCAGCCGGTCGGCCATGTCGCCCATACTGACCGCATAGCGCCGGGCGAGCTTTCGGGTCGCCACTTGGCGTATCTTCGACTAGCAGAACGGTAACGCCTGGGTCAAGCTGAGTATCCATATCAAGCTTTAGAAATGAGAGTAAAGTAGAATGTTGTGCCAGAACCTAGCTCAGACTCTGCCCATATC